>JBGSYU010000246.1:0-1843 GCA_041750715.1 Lacipirellula sp. | reverse complement strand
TGTGCAACCTCGCAAAGTGCGCGGACGCGCACTTGATTCTACCTAACACGCAACTCGGCGCATGCTCGACTCCGCGCACGAGTTTCTCCGTAATGCGTATCGCCGCGCGGTTCATGTTCCGTTAGCCGCGACCCGGCAGGGAAGCGCGACGCGGCGTGCAACCGCGCTGCGCTATCGCGTCGCGACTGACGGGTGCGGGTTATGGGTTCGATCCGACGACCGTCTTCTGCATCATTTCCGCGAGTTTCGCCAGCGCCCGGCTGCGGTCGTTTCGGTTGAGATGGACGTGGAGAATACTGGGGGCGCTGCGATCCTGCCACGCGGCGATGAGAGCGGCGTCGAAGTCGGCCTCGGTGCGAATATCGTATCCGGTTCCCCCGCCCAGGACGACCGGCAGTTGATCGTACCGCCAGGGGTGGATGGCGTTGAACTTGAACTCGCCGGGGTGCAGCAGGCGCTCGGTGCCGTAGCCGCCGTTGTCCAGCACGATGACGATCACCGGCATGTGGTGGCGAACTAGCGTGGAGAGTTCCAGGCCGGTCATCTGGAAGGCGCCGTCGCCGACGATGGCGATGACCCGAGCGCTGGGCCGCGCGGTTTGCGCCCCCAGGGCCGCGGGGACGGCGAACCCCATCGACGTGTAGTAGGCGGGGGCGAGAAACTCGGTGCGGTTGTGGGTCGTCAGCTCGGTGGAGGCGAACAGCGCGTCGCCGACGTCGGCGATGACGATCGTCCCGTCGTCGAGCTGCTCGTCGAGCCGCAGCATGAGCCGCGTGATGGTGATCGGCTGCTTGGCCGCGAGCTTGAACGGCTCGCGGTTCCACTCCGTCGGCGCCGGGGGCTGCGGCCGCTTGCGGCTTAGCCTTCGTTCCACCAGCCGACGAATAAAATCATCCAGCCGCACACCGTGGTAGTGATGGTGCCGAATGCGAAGCTGCTCGCTCGTGGCATAAATGCAGTCGCCGATGTCGAGTTCGGCGGTGTAGATGCCCAGATTAATGTCGGTCATGAACGTGCCGAGCATCACCACGCAGTCGCTGGCCTCGACGTAGCGGGTGATCTCTTCGCGGCCGATCGCGCCTTCGTATAGCCCCATGTAGAGCGGGTGCGTTTCGCCGACGACCCCTTTGCCGAGCATCGTGGCGGCGATGGGAATGCCGGCCTGCTCCGCAAGCTTCAGGGCGAGGTCTTGCAGCCCGAAGCGGTGAATCTCGACGCCAAGCAGCAGCACCGGCTGGCGCGCTTGTTCGATGCGACGGGCAGCTTCCTCGACCGCCTCATTGAGGGCCCGCGGATCGCTGGGCGGGACGTGGCTTTCGTACAGCGGCCGCGCTTCGGGGCGGACGTGGACCAGGTCGCGGGGCAGTTCGATGTACACGGGCCGCTTGAATCGCTGGCACGCGGCGAGCACGCGGTCGATCTCGTGGAAGGCCGTCTCCGGGTTGTCCAGTTCCGCGCCCGCGACGCACAGCTTTTCAAACACGTCGTACTGCGTGCGGAAATTGCGGACCATGTGGTGCAGCAGCGGATTGTGAATCCGCTCGCGCAGTCCCGGCGAGCCGGTGATCATCACCACCGGCGACTTTTCGGCGTAAGCGCAGGCGATGGCGTTGCACACGCTAAGGCCCCCGACGCAGTAGGTGACGCACAAGGCCCCCATGCCGTGGACGCGGGCGTAGCCGTCGGCGGCAAAGCCGGCGCAGTCCTCGCTGGTGCAGCCGACCATGTTGATCGGGCTCTCCTCCAGCATCGCGTAAAGCGAGAGAATGTAGTCGCCGGGAATGCCGAAGCAGTCGGCGATGCCGTAGTCCTGAAGCCGGCGGATGAGGTACTCGCCGATGGA
>JBGSYU010000245.1:0-4521 GCA_041750715.1 Lacipirellula sp. | reverse complement strand
GACAAACTGCCGCTCGACAAGGTGCGCGAAGCGGCCAACAGCTTTCAAACGTTGGTCGACGTCCATGTGACGACCGCCAGCGAGCGCCGCGATTGCGACTGGGGCCACGGCATCATCGCTGAAATGCGCGGTCCCGACATTTACGCTTTTTTGCTGCCGGAAATACAGGCGATGCGGTCGATCTCGCGGGCTCTGATGCTGCCCACCCGCGTGGCGATCGCCGACGGCGATTACGAGCGGGCCATCGACCTGTTGCGGATGAACTATCGTATGGGTGAGAACACGGCCAAGTCGCCTTTTCTGGTCAGCGGGCTCGTCGGCATCGCCATTTGCGGCCTTGGCAACGCCGAGCTTGTCGAGCTGATCGCGGCCCAGGACTCTCCGAACCTTTATTGGGCGATTGCCGAGTTGCCGCGACCACTGGTCAATCTGCGCACTTCGGCTCGCTACGAGCTGTCGCTACACACGCAGGTCTTTCCGTTCTTAGCAGACGCCGAAACCAGTAGGCACTCCCCCGACGAGTGGGCCCGAATATTGGGCGAGGGACTTCGGTCCAGCCAGTCGCTGATGGACGCCTCGCCTGGGTTCAACGAGTTTAGCGCCCAAGCCGCGATCGCGGGGCTTGCGCTCATTACCTACACCGATGCCAAGCAGCGGCTCGTCGATTCGGGCATGGAGGCCGTAAGTGTTGAGGAAATGCCCGTCGGCCAAGTAATCGCTATCGACGCCGCCCGCGAGTATCGCCGCATCGCGGACGAGTTCGAAAAGTGGTGGTACGTTCCCTATCGCATTGCCAAAGACAGCGCCTCCGACGCCGACGATGAGCTCGAAGCGGGCGGGAAATTCGAGGGCGGCTACGGTCGAGTGCTCGCCCGACTGCTGTTGCCGGCGATGCAGGCCGCGCGCGGCGCCGAGGCGCGGCTTGGATGGCAGCTCAATGGCATTCAAACGGTCGAAGCGATCCGCATGCACGCGGCCGAGACCGGTAAACTTCCCACCTCGCTCGAAGAGATTGAGGTCGTGCCCGTGCCCGATAACCCAATCACCGAGAAGCCGTACGCCTACCGCCTCGATGGCGACACGGCTGTGCTGGACCTACCCTTCAACGACGGCTTCGCCGGCGTGGCGTGGCGCTACGAGATCAAGCTGGCAACGGACTAATGCCTATTGCGGCCGACGTTTAGCGGCCGACGCCAGTCGGCCCCACCCATGTGGTGCGCCAATCCTCCAAGACCGGTCTGGCGACCGGCGCTAAACGACCAATCACACCTGATTCCACGAGCCTCGCCATGCGATACCCAACCATGAAATTCAGTCTAACGCCGGTTCTCCTGACGGCGCTGGCGCCAATTGCATGGGCCGCCGATCATTCGGCTATCACGCCTTATATTACCGACGACGTGCTCGCCGTCGCCTTCGTCGATCTGGACAAAATCGACCTCCCTGCCGCCGTCGAGAAACTGGCCAGCCTGCACGTCCTTCCGGAGCCGTTCGTCGCCGAAGCGCGGCAGAACGCGGCAGCCCTGCAAGGGCGCTACGACCAGCTTCCCCAGCGGGGCGCCCGCCGCGCCTATGTGCTGCTGCGGGCGAGCGACGTCGCCAGCGGCGGACCGACGTGGGTGATTGAAACGGCGAAACCAGACGACGCGCAAGCGGTGGCCGAATTGCTTTTGCAGTGGCGCGAAGAGTTCAAGAAGCCAACTCCCGCCGGCACAAGCTCGCGAGCGTTTCGCGACTGGGTGTGGCCGAACAAGATCGAATTGCTCGACGGGGTCGTCGTAGCGGTCTCGTCTGACGATCAACTGCGGCGCCTCAAGGAACGACCGAGCAATGCCCCGCGCGAGGACGCCCTTCAGACATTGCGGAACCTCGGCGACGCTGACGCCGCCGCGGTGGTGTTCGGCAACGCCGACAGCCGCCGCGTGGTTCGTGAGATGTTCCCGCCGCTGCCGGCGCCCTTTATGGAAATCGACGGCAAGTTGCTCGCCGAGGGCGTGAAGTGGGGCGGCGTCGGCGTGAAGTTCCCGCCCGAGTTGTCCGTCACCTTCTTCGTCGAAGCCGCCGAACCGCAAGTCACCGCCACGCTTCAACAAGCGGCTGAAAAAGGGCTGGCACTGGCCAAGGGCGCCGCGCTGGCGATGGTCGCCAACCCCCCGCCCGACCTGCCGCTCAGCCCCCTCGAAATGGTCACGGCGCTCAGCTTGCTCGAACCGCGCACCGAGGCGAATCGGCTCTCCATCACGCTGGGCGGCGACAACGAACAGTTGGCGGTCCTCCGCGCGCTGCTGGCGCCCGCGATCGGCGCTTCGCGCGAGGCGGCGTATCGCAATTCGCGGATGAACCAGTTCAAGCAGATCGCCCTGGGGATGCTCAACCATGAGTCGGCGCGAAAAGCCTATCCCGCGGCGGCGAGCTACGACCGCGACGGCCGCCCGCTGCTGAGCTGGCGCGTGCAGATTCTTCCCTACCTGGAGCAAATGGAGTTGTATAACCAGTTCCACCTCGATGAGCCGTGGGACAGCGAGCACAACCGCAAGCTGGTCGAGCAAATGCCCGACGTGTACGCCGATCCCGATCTGGCGGTGCGCGCCGCGATCGGAGACGGCGGACGCACGACGTTCGTCGTTCCGACGGGCGAGGGACTCATGTTCGGCGGGCGGGAGGGGATGAAGATCAGGGACGTAATAGATGGAACGTCCAATACGATTCTCGCGGTCGAGGTCGTTCCCGACCGAGCGGTCGTGTGGACGAAGCCGGATGATTGGGAAGTTGATGCTAAGGATGTGCTCCGCGGAGTGAAGCGCAGCGACCGCGATTGGTTTACTACTGTCTGGTGCGACGGGCATGTCATGATTCTCTCCAACTCGATCGACGCCGGCGTGTTTCGCGCGTTGCTGACGCCGGCGGGGGGCGAGGTGGTTGATCATGCGGATGTCAAATAAGTATCGAGACTTGAACCACGACGGCACGACGGACACGACGAATTCGAATCCCTCCCTAACCCTTCCCTTCGAGGGAGGGGGATTCGGTGCCGCTTCGCGTCATGAGGGAGACGACCATCAATGTCGCGAACCCCAGCGGGATCGTCACGATGCCCGGTTGGCTGAACGGCACCCAGGAATTCTCCTTCGGCAGACCGTAGACGCTGGCGAACGTGTCGCCGCTCAGCAGGATCCACGCCAGCGAGCTGACCATGCCGACGATCACGGCGGCGATGATGCCTTGGCTCGTCGTGCGGGGCCAGAACAGCAGCATCACCAGTGCCGGCAGGTTCGCGCTGGCGGCGACGCTAAACGCCCAGCCGACGAGGTAGCTGACGTTTAGCTCCTTGAACACGATGCCCAGCGCGATGGCGATCACGCCGACGACGACCGACGCCATCTTTGCGATTCGCACCCGCTGGTGATCGGTGAGGTGAACGCCGCCGATGCTTTCCAGCAAATCGTGCGTCACCGCGCCGGCGGAGGCGAGGATCAGTCCGCTGACCGTGCCGAGGACCGTGGTGAAGGCGATCGCCGAGATGATGGCGAACAGCAGCTCACTGATGCTGCGGGCCAAGAGCGGAGCGGCCATGTTCGAGTCGGTCACGTCGAGGGCGCCGCTGGTCATGGCGCCAAGGCCCATGTAGAGGGTGAGGACGTAGAAGAAGCCGATGCACGCGATGCCGACGATCGTGCTCTTGCGCGCGGCGGCTTCGTCCTTCACCGTGTAGTAACGGATGAGGATGTGCGGCAGCGAGGCCGTGCCGCAGAAGAGGGCGAGCATGAGGGAAAGGAAGTTGAGTTTGTCGAACAGCTTGCCCGAGCGGATGCCGGCGAAGGTCGGGCTGGCGCCGGGCTGAAGAATCTCGCTGCCGGGCGTCGGCTTCGGCGAGAAGGTGGTCGTGACCGTGCCGTCATCCGACTTGGCTTCTGACTTATTCCAAAGGACGACTTCGCTTTTCTCCAGGGTGCTGAAAAATTGCAGCGGACCTAGCGGACCGGTTTTCTCGACGCCTCCGGGTAGGCGGCTGATCGTTCCGACGGGCCGCAATTGCCCTCCGCCAGCGCTGTGACCCTTGGGAACGCCGTTCACCAGCACTTTGCCATCGAATTGTTTGACGATCGTTTGCGGCTCCGGAAGTTCTGGCGTCGCTTTAAACCCACGGGCGAGAATCATCACCGTTAGCACCGTGCTGAATATCACCAACAGGCCGCCCTTGATGAACTGCACCCAAGTCGTCGAGACCATGCCGGCGGTGACGACGATGAGAATCACCACCACGCCGACGATCACCACGCCCATCCAGTGCGGCAGGCCCAAGAGCGGCTGCACCAGCACGCCGGCGCCGACCATTTGCGGGATCAAGTAAAAAATGCTCACGGCGAGGGTGCTCACTCCGGCGGCGAGCTTGATGCCCCGGGAGTTGAATTTGGCGTTCAGCGCGTCGGCGAAGGTGAACTTGCCGAGCCGCTTCATCGGTTCGGCGACGACCAGCAGGGCGACGACCCAGCCGGCGAGGTAGCCGATGGAGTAGAGAAA
>JBGSYU010000244.1:0-6879 GCA_041750715.1 Lacipirellula sp. | reverse complement strand
GCGGTGGCGGCGCCGCCGACAGCGGTCCTAGTAGCGGGCAGGCCGGCGGCGTGGTTTCCGTGAACGCCGGTCACACAAATCAACGCGAACCGACAGCGAGCGCGGCCGAGACGCGGGGCTCGAACTGGGCCAATGCGGCTGCCGCGCGGCGGGCGTCGCCGATCACTCGTCCCATTCAAGTGGTGGTGCGAAGAGAGCAACTGGACGTTCTTCCGGCGCTCGACGTGGGCGCCCGGCGCGCCGTCGACCCGACGGTGGTGTCATTCCAGCAGCCTACGGACAAGGTGCTCGATGAGCTGGCCGCGGTGCTACAGCAGCACATCAAAGATTGGGGTTCGGCCGGCCAGGGGATGTACTGGCGGCCAACGCTGGTGCTCCAGGTGGCGCCGGGGGCCGATCGGCATGCGGCGCGGCTGAACGATTTGCTCGCAGACAGCGGGGTCGACATTCGCTTGCAGCAAGTCGCTTCTCGACCAAAGGAGGGTAGCGCCGATGCAAGACGGTGAAGACGATGACGCGATGCCGGGGCAGGACTCGTTCATCGACGTCGTTTGCAACATGGTTGGCATTCTCATCGTGCTGGTGATGATCGTGGGGGTGCGCGCTTCGAGCGCGGATACGCCGCCGGACGGCGCTAAGCCGCATGCGGCGGGGAATGGGGCGGAGTCGAACGTGGCCGCGGCGGCGGAGTTGGCGGAGGCCCAACGTCGCGCGGAGCGCGCGATGGAAGAGATTGCCGCGGCGGCGAATCAGGTGGCGGATTTATCCGTGCAGGGGGCGTTAATCGAGGCGCGGCGCGAGCAACTCAGCCTCGTGCGCGCGGCGGTGGAGCAGGATATTCAGGAGCGGCGGGCGAAGCTCGACGCCGACGGGCAGCGGCAGTTCGACGTGCAGCGCGACATCGCCGCGGCGGAGATTAAACTCAACCAGCTAACGCAGGAGCAGGTGAGCCTGCTGGCGGAGTCGACCGAGGTGGAAGAGATCGAGTGCGTGCCCACCCCGTTGGCGAAGACGGTGACCGGCGAGGAAATTCACGTCCGCCTGAAGCGGGGCCAACTCGCAGTGGTGCCGGCCGACGAGCTCATGAACGAAGTGCAGCGGCGCGGGGCCGACCACCTCCGCAACGGGCTGCGTTCTCGCAACGAAGCGGAAGACGTGTTCGGCCCGATCGACGGCTTCCGGATGCGGCTGTCGATCGAGCGGTACAGCACGGCGCTGCCTGGGGCTTCGCCGCTGAACTCGGCGGAGCCGATGGAGATCGTCATGCAAGGCGTGTTCACGCCGGTGACCGACGACGTCGGCCAGCCGCTGGATCAGGCGCTGTTGCCGAACTCGGCGTTCATGCGGGCGCTGCGCGCGAAGCGCAGGGCGGCTCCGGCCGTGACGGTGTGGGTGTACCCCGACAGTTACGGAGAGCTGCGCTTGCTGAAGCGCGCGATGTGGGACGCCGGTGCGCCGATGGCGGTGCGGCCTTTGCCCCATGGGCAGCCGATCGTGTTTTCAACGGCCGGCAGCAAGTCGGCGGCGCAGTAGGGGGCGAACTTCAACCGGTGCGTCGCGCCTTGGAGGCGTGGGCGCCATTGGTGATGGGCTTGAGCTGCGATAGCGTGACGGCAGCCAAGCGGCGACGTGCATCGCTGGCGATGTCTCCCAGCGCTTCGGTCAGCTTCCGCTGCGATGGCGGCGTGAGGCCGGCCACTTGCGGCAGCTCCGGCTGGACGGGGCCGTCGATCGCTTCGACGACTTCCAGCAACGTGATCTGCGACAGCGGCTTCGCGAGGCGGTAGCCGCCGTCGACGCCGCGGGTCGATTTCAGAACGCCCTCGTTCACCAAGGTTCGCAGCACTTGCAGCAGGAACCGCTCGGGCATGTCGCCCAGTTGCGCTAGCTTGCTGCATGGCACGGGGGGCGACGCCGTGGACTCGCTGAGCTGGACGGTCGCCAACACCGCGTAGGTGGATGCGCGTGAAATTCTCAAAGTCTCTCTCCTCTTCCTCAACGGATTACGTTGATTGTTCCGTGATCTACTTGTTCCGTGATCTAAATGTCTGTCCCGAACCGGGGTGTTCGAAGCAAACACCGTGCCGATAGCTGGACGATGGCGTCCGGCGAGCGTCGCAGACTCAATTAATGCCCCAGGGCGCGTTGCGGACAAGCCCCCCCGGAGATAACTGTAGAACGCTTGTCGAATTTATCTCGTTTAGAGTGGCCGCCGGCGCGACAAGTCGGCAGTTGGACGGCCAGTCAGATCGTGGATTTGGCGACGTTCGCGCCCGGAACTTCGGCCGGAGGTTTTCGCAGGGACAGCAGTAGCAGGGCGATCGCGCCGCACACCAGCAGCGAATCGGCGAGATTGAAGTTCGGCCAAACGACGCGGTTCTGCCAGGCGGCGTCCCACCGCCACGCCAGCAGGATGTAGTCTCGAACCGCGTAGACCGGGCCTTGGCGGTCGTGGGCGAAGTCGGCCCACTGGAGGCCCGGCAGGCCGACGCGATCGTAGAGATTCCCCAGCACGCCGCCCAGGACGCACCCCAGGACGACCGTCAGTGCGCGATCTTGGGCGCCGCCAAAGACGAATAGCCATATGGGTAGGGCGCCGGCGGCGGCGATCGAGCAGGCAGCGAAGAACCACACGTTGCCCTGCCCCATTCCGAACAGGGCGCCTTCGTTTAAACTAAGCTGGAAGCCGGCGTAGTTCGGCCAAACCCACTGCGTTTCGCCCGCCAGGAGGTTGGGCTGGGTGAACATGTAGTGCTTCGATCCGAGGTCGGCGGCGCATCCCAGCGCCGCGAGCGACCAGAAGAGCAGATGCCGGTTGAAGGGAATGGTGCGGATCTCGTCCATGGCGATCGGGATCCCCTTCTTAGCGTCATTCTTCGCTCCGCTCAGAATGACGGCCGCATCTCTGCTCTCACCCTTCTGGGGAGACGCTCCGGACGTCAATCCACCGGCAAGCCGTGGATGTCGCGCGACTCGGCGCATTTGACGCACACCGGCGTGTAGGGGATGGCGTTGAGCCGCGTCTTGGGGATCACCCCCTCGCACTGCTCGCACTGGCCAAACTCGCCGCCTTCGATGCGATGCAGGGCGTTATCGATCATTCCCAGCCGGTCTTCTTCGTTCGCCAACAGGCTGAGCGTGAATTCCTGCTCGAAGTTGTCGCTGCCCAGTTCCGCCATGTGGATCGGCATGGTCGAGCCAGGGCCGCCGTCGGCGCCCCCTTTTCGCAAGGCTGCATGAGTCATCGAGGTGACGTCGCCGCGAAGCCGCGCCCGCAGATCGAGGAGCCGATCGCGGTACACGCTCATTTCCGCTTTCTTCATGGTGTTCCTCTCCGGAAGGCCCCGGCATGCAACGCCGAACTGGGCCAAGAACCGCTATTGTAAGCCCCCTTTTCGGGGTCGTCAAATCGACCGCGCCGCAGGTCAGGAGAACTGCCGCGTTGCCGCTCTCGTCGACGCCGGATAGACTCGTGGAAAGGCGTGCAGCGCCGGCTGATCGCTGATACTGAGTCGAAAAACCCCTCCCCTAGCCCCTCCCACCAAGGGAGGGGGAGCAGACCCCTAGTGGCATCTTCGGTCGAGATCACCACCGACCAGGCCTTTCAGAAGTGCCTGTCGCCCTCTTGCGGCGCCACTTACGACGTGGGCGAATCGTTGACGGCTTGCACGCGTTGCGGGTCGCTACTGGACGTGGCGTACGACTGGGACCGCCTTCCCGTACCCGATTCGCTGCGCTGGTTCGAGCAAAAGTGGTCGCGGCGCAATGAGCCGTTGTGCCGTAGCGGGGTGTGGCGATTTCACGAGTTGCTGCCGTTCGCCCCGCCTGAAAAGATTGTCACCATCGGCGAGGGGCAGACGCCGCTGCATGCGAGCGACGGGGTGGGCCGGTACGCCGGGATGAACGCGGGGCGGCTGCTGCTGCAGTATGAGGGGATGAACCCGTCGGGCAGCTTTAAAGACAACGGCATGACGGCGGCGTTTACGCATGCGCATACCATTGGCGCCAAGCGGGCGGCATGCGCCTCCACCGGCAACACCAGTGCGTCGCTGGCGCTGTACTGCTGCGCGAGCAAGCTGATGCAGGCCGTCATTTTCATCGGATCGGGAAGGATCTCCTACGGAAAGCTGTCGCAGGCGCTGGACTACGGGGCGCTGACGATCCAAATCGCCGGGGATTTCGACGACGCGATGCACCGCGTGCAGCAGGTGAGCCAGCAGCTTGGGATTTACCTGGTGAACAGCGTGAATCCGTTTCGGCTGGAAGGCCAGAAGACGATCATGTTCCGGGTGCTGGAGAGCCTGGAATGGGAAACGCCCGACTGGATCGTGGTACCCGGCGGCAATCTGGGGAATAGCAGCGCGTTTGGCAAGGCGTTTCACGAGCTGCACCAGCTTGGGCTGATTGATCGCATCCCGCGGTTGGCGGTCATCAACGCCGCTGGGGCGAATACGCTGCATCAGCTTTACAATGTTCGCAACCTGCGCTGGAACGGCGGGCATTTGGACAGTCCGACGGTCGCGAAGTATTACGCGGAACTGGATTCAGCTGCGCGGAAGGCGGACACGATCGCCAGTGCGATCGAAATTAACCGACCGGTGAATCTCACGAAGTGCCTCCGGGCGCTCGACTGCACGGGCGGCGTCGTTCGCGAAGTGACCGATCAGCAGATGCTCGATGCGAAGGCGCAGGTCGGCGCCAATGGGTTCGGATGCGAACCGGCCAGCGCGGCGAGCGTTGCCGGGGCGAAGCTACTTCGCGAAGAAGGAGTCATCGCTCCCAGCGATCGCGTCGTCTGCATTCTGACCGGTCACCAACTGAAGGACCCGACCGCGACCGTCGCGTACCACACGACCGACCAAGAGGAGTTCAACCGCGTGCTGGGCAAGCGCGGCGTGAGCCGGGCGGCGTTCGCCAATCGCGCGGTCAAGGTGGAGAACGATTTGGATGAAATCGTGCGGGCGATACAATTGAATAGCTAGGAGAACGTAATGACAGTGCAGACCTTCCGCAACTTGCTCACCGCTAGGCCGTTTGAGCCGTTTCGCGTCGTTATGTCGAGCGGTCAATCGTACGAAGTGCGTCATCCTGAGATGGCCTTTGTGACCAAGACGGATTTGCTGGTGGGAATCGACATTGAAGACGATGGTGTGCCGGCAGAGTTCAAGATTTGCTCGCTGCTGCATGTCACGGCGGTGGAACCACTGAAAACGGCGTCCCGGTGAGCGACGTAAGGGTACATCGCGGAATGCCGATTCAACTTGCCATCCACGGCGCCGGCGGGCGGATGGGGCAGCGCGTGATTGCCCTTGGCAGCCAGGACGCCGAAATTCAGATCGTGGCGGCGCTGGAATCGGCTCTTCATCCGAAGCTGGGGCAGGATGCCGGCGTGCTGGCGGGGGTCGGAGAGCTAGGCGTACCGCTAGCGGTCCTCGGCGAAAGCGCCGCTGACGTGGTGATTGACTTTTCAGTTCCCATTGCGGCGATGGCGGTGGTGGCTCACTGCTTGAAGCATCGCACGCCGCTGGTGATTGCGACGACGGGGTTTGACGCCGATCAGCGGGAGCTGATCGCGAGGGCGGCCGCGGAACTGCCGATCGTGTTCGCGCCGAGCATGAGCACCGCGGTGAATCTGGTGATGAAGCTTACCGAGATCGCCGGGCGCGTGCTGCGGGATTATCCTTCGGGCGTCGACGTGGAGATTATCGAGCGGCATCATCGCTTCAAGGAAGATGCGCCCAGCGGCACGGCCTTGAAGTTTGGCGAGATCGTCGCCCAGGCGATGGGGCTGAGCGAGCATGTGCATGGTCGTGAAGGCCGCACGGGGAAGCGCTCGGCTGTTGAGATCGGCTACCACGCCGTTCGCACGGGCGACAATCCGGGCGAGCATACGATCGTGTTCGGCATGCTGGGGGAGTCGATCGAGCTGCGCGTGGCGGCCAGCAGCCGCGATTGTTACGCGCAAGGGGCCTTGCTCGCGGCGAAGTGGCTCGTGGGCAAGCCGGCGGGACTTTATGGGATGAATGACGTGCTGGGGTTGTAGCGCTCAGCGATCAGCCGTCAGCTTTCAGCCAGAAAAACCAGAGTTGCATATTCCCGTTTGGCTAACCGCTGATAGCTGAACGCTGACCGCTTCCTTCCTCCATGGCCAAATGCGACCAAGGCTATCTGTGCGACGTTTGCGGCCAAGACGTGGCTGAGATCGTCGATAGCGATTTGTACCTCCGATACATCGTGGGGATGCTCGACCCCGAGGTGCTTCACACCACGCCGGAGCGGCACATTCGTTGCAATCCGGCGCTCGCCCAGTACGTCGTTGACGACGCCTTTGCACCCGCGATCGTCGACGGACCGTTTAATAAGCGGCTGCTCGACGCCGACTTTGTGCGCGAACGAGAAGCGCTGCTTACGCGCGGTTGGCGGCGGCTGCAGCAGGTCGCCGCGTCGGGCGAGCCGATCATTCGCTACCCGTTGCCAGAGGTTCTGGCGGCGACCGAGCGGCGGAACGTCGGCTTCGATTGATCCCCAAGCGGCTCCGGAAAATCTAGCGCGGCGGCGATTCCGATTCGGCGGGCTGATCGTCTGGCGGAATAACATCCAAATCCATGACGGTTCCGGATGACGGCGCCAGCATGGACGGCGAAAAAGCTTCGGCGTCGAAATGCCGCGTCGAGGCCGCGTCGGGATTCATCGTCTTGTCGACCGCCGAGCCGGCCAACGGCTCCGGTCCTTTGGTGACCAAATCCCACAACGAATCGCGCAGGTCCCAGTCCTCGCGCAAGGGGAGCGGTTGCCCCAGGTCGAACGCGGGCGGGATCGCCGTTTCATCTGTCGATGGCGCCAAAGCATCAGCAGCGGTTCTCACCGCGGCGGTCGCCG
>JBGSYU010000243.1:0-15598 GCA_041750715.1 Lacipirellula sp. | reverse complement strand
CGCGCGGCCACCGCTTTCCTCAAATCGCACGGCCTGTTGGACTACCCGGCTCGCTTCGACATCGTCGAAGTGGTCTGGCCCGCCGGCCAAAAACGTCCGCAGATTCAGCACCATCAAAACGCCTTTCCAGCAGAAGGGTACGGGCAGTTCTTTCGGTGAACTCGGCCCCGAACCTGGACTGCGCGCCTGAGTGCTAGCAGGATAGAATGCGATCAGTTGCCGTAGCGGTCCGCTCCGCCGTCATCCTGAACGCAGCGAAGAATCGAGCGTGACGCTAGATCCTTCGCTGCGCTCAGAATGACCGGTTTCTCGGGACGTCGAACTCAGCCAGGAAGGTGAAGTGAGCCTATGACCAAGCACATTTTCGTAACCGGAGGCGTCGTCAGCTCCCTGGGCAAGGGGCTCACTAGCGCGTCGATCGGGTTGCTGCTCGAACGCCGCGGCCTGCGGGTGAGAATGCAGAAGCTCGATCCATACATCAACGTCGATCCCGGGACGATGAGCCCCTATCAGCACGGCGAAGTGTACGTCCTGGACGACGGCAGCGAGACCGACCTCGATCTGGGCCACTACGAGCGGTTCACCAACTCGCCGCTCACGCGCGACTCCAATTACACCACCGGGCAGATTTACCTGTCGGTGATCAACAAGGAGCGGCAGGGGGAGTTTCTCGGCAAGACGGTGCAGGTAATTCCGCATATCACCAACGAGATCAAGTCGGTGATCGCACGGCTGGGCGAGGGCGACGTCGACGTGGTCATTACCGAAATCGGCGGCACCGTCGGCGACATTGAGAGCTTGCCGTTTCTAGAAGCGATTCGCCAGTTCGCGCTCGACGTGGGCAAGCAGAACTGTCTCTACATTCACCTCACGCTCGTGCCGTATTTGAAGGCGGCCCGCGAGCTAAAGACCAAGCCGACGCAGCATTCGGTCGGCCAGCTTCGCGAGATCGGCATTCAGCCCGACGTGCTCATTTGCCGCACCGAGCAGCCGATCAGCCGCGAGGACAAGGAGAAGATCGCCCTCTTCTGCAACATCTCGTACGAGGCGGTGATCGAAGAACGCGACAAAGATTTCTCGATCTACGAGGTGCCGATCAGCCTGGTGGAGAATAAGATCGACGGCCTCATTTGCCGGCAACTCGGGCTGAAGACGCCCGAGCCGCAGATCGACGACTGGCGCGAGCTGCTCCGCCGGCTGCGGAATCCCGATCACGAGGTGAGCATCGCGGTGGTCGGCAAGTACGCCGAGCATCGCGACGCGTACAAGTCGATTTACGAAGCGCTCGATCACGCCGGCATGTCGAAGTCGGCCCGGGTGCGCATCGCTCGCATTCAGAGCGAGGAGCTTGAGCACGAAGGCCCCGAGCGGATGCTTTCGGGCTACGACGGAATCCTCGTTCCCGGCGGGTTCGGCGAGCGCGGCATCGAGGGGAAGATCGCTGCGATTCGCTATGCGCGAGAAAAGGGCGTTCCGTTCTTCGGCATTTGCCTGGGGATGCAGTGCGCCGTCATCGAATTCGCCCGCAACGCTTGCGGCTTAGCAGGCGCCCACTCAACGGAGTTCGATAAAGACACGCCGCACGGCGTAATCTGCCTGCTCGACGAGCAGAGAACCATCACCGACAAGGGCGGAACCATGCGGCTGGGAGCACAGACAGCGAAGCTGGACCCCCAAAGCCACGCGGCGAAGGCCTACGGCGCCACGACGATTTCGGAGCGGCACCGCCATCGGTACGAACTCAACAATCGGTATCGCCAGCAGTTTATCGCCAACGGGCTGAGCGTCGCGGGAACCAGCCCCGACGGGCAATTGGCGGAAATCGTCGAACTGCCCGGGCATCGTTGGTTCGTGGCGGTGCAGTACCACCCGGAGTTTAAGTCGAAGCCAACCGCGGCTCACCCGTTGTTCGCGGGGTTCGTCGGCGCCGCGGTCGATCACCACGCCGCCAAGCACGACCGCTCGGCCGATGCTAGCGGGAGCGTGGCTGCACCTCCGTCGGAGACGAAAAAGCACGCTGTGCGCGCAGGCGATCTGTAAAGTCCGGAAGAAGTCACCTCGCCGCAGCGAGTCGCCGCGGCGACCTGAGGTAACCCGAAGGGTCCGGTCAGATTCTTCGGATACCCTCAGAACGACCGAGCGCAGGGGAGCCCCGCTGCGCCAACGGTCATCCACGGGAAATCGCTGTGGCATCTATGCGGCTTTTCGCGTATTTCTATCCCCCCGCGAACGGGATTCGGCCCCCGCCCTGCTAGCACTGCGCGATCACTTCGGCTTCTTACCTGATGAACGATCGAATCGTCATTACCGGCATCGGCTTGGTCACGTCCGTGGGACGCGACCGTGAAAGCACCTGGCGGGCGGTGAAGGCTGGCCACAACGGCGTACGCCGGCTGTGCGGACTGCCGGGGATACCGGATGGACTCTTGCTGGGAGCGACGGTCGAAGGCGTCGGCATTGATCGCTTTGGCGATCGCAATTTTCCGTTCGCGATCGCGGCGGCCCGCGAAGCGCTCACCGATAGCCGGCTCGATCTGAAACGCTGCGACCGCACGCGGATTGCGACGTCGTTCGGCACCTGCGGTGGCCCGACGCCGTGGATGGCCCAGGAGTACGCTAAGCGTCGCGGCAGCTCCGACTGCATTCCCTGGTGGGAGAATCTCATTTACTCCGCGGTGCCGTCGCGCGTGGCCGATCGCCTGGGGCTGTACGGGCCGCGGCTGGTGAATTCGACGGCGTGCGCCACCGGCGCGATCGCCACGCTCAACGCGATGCGGGCGATCGAGGACGAACAGTGCGACATCGCCTTCGTCGGCGCCGCTCAGGCCTTGCACCCGATCCTCTGCGCCGGTTTCTACAACATGCGAGTATTGGCGAACGCCGACGACCCCGCGGCGGCCTGCCGACCGTTCGACGCCAACCGTACAGGGTTTGTCATGGGCGAAGGCGCGGCCGTGCTGGTTCTGGAGCGATTGAGTAACGCTCGCGCTCGCGGCGCTTCGATTTACGCCGAGCTACTAGGCGGCGCTATGATGAGCGATTCGACGCACGTCACCGATCTAAGTGCCGATAGCGGGCCGCTGACGCATCTCTTGGACAAGGCGCTGCGTCGTTCTGGTTTAGCGCCCAGCGACGTGAGCTACATCAATGCCCACGGCACCGGCACCAAACAGAACGACGCGATGGAGACTCGCGGTATCCGCGCTGCGTTTGGCACGGCGGCGAATCATCTGTGCGTGAGCACGATCAAGGCGAATCTGGGGCACCTGGTGAACGCGGCCGCCGTCGTGGAACTGGGCATCACGGCCCTGGCGCTGCGCGACGGATTTGCACCGCCAACGGTAAACCTCACGCATCCCGACCCGGAGTGCGATCTCGATTGCGTGCCGCTGGTGGGCCGGCGGCGTCCGCTGGAGCACGCCCTCAAACTCTCGATCGCCTTCGGCGGCCATCTAACGGCGATCGCCCTCAGGCGCTGGTCCGGCGCGGGCGAACGGTGTGAACCGGCGCCTGACGCAGTTGTGCGGCTGGCGGCGTAGCCTGCGGCAAAGTTGCCGCGGACCCGCGACTAAACTTTGAGGCGTTCGGCGAGGTCGGCCAGCCGAAATTCGATGCGAAGCATCTGCTCGCGGGCGGCAAGCTCGCCGGCCGCGAGGCGGCTGTCGAGACTCCAGAACAGGCAGACGATGTAGAAGACGAGTGCGAAGAGGACGCGAAACGTCGAGGCGGGGTCGGCGGGCTCCCACATTCCTCTCCACATGGCCACGACAGTAAAGATTCCGGCGGCGCCAGTGATTAGGTAGGTGATCGCAAGCTGCGATTTCTTGGAGTGCTTTTTGAGCCACAGATCACGGACGACCAGGAATGCGGCGCCGCTAAGCGAAATGAGGAAGGCGAGCCAGCCGACTCTCACAAGGGGATCTGCCTCGACGACGAAGAGATTGTGTAGCAGAGCGGCGACGCCCACCAGCAGAATGACGAGCAGAGTCACCCCAGAGGTCGCTTTCCGCGGCGTAAGGGGCGGGGTGAGCATGGCGTCGAGATCGCTTTGGTAGGATCTGCGGAGCGTCGGCGAGATTTCCTCAGCGTCGAGCAATCGCTGGATGTAGTCGGCGGAGGGGTTGGGTTTATCGGCCATGGTCGTCTCCTGGTGAGAGGATGTTGCGAAGGGCGAGCTTGGCGTAGTGAAGCCGCGACTTGACGGTGCCGATGGGCACGCCGAGCACGTCGGCCATTTCGTCAAGCGAGAGGTCTTGGAGGAAGTACAGCGTCAGCGCTTCGCGCTGCGGCAGCGAGAGCCGACCAAGGGCGTGATGGACTTGCTCGGCGTTGTCGAAGGCGAGGCCGTCGCCGTCAGCGCGATGGTCGGGGATATTCTCAGGGTAGGACTCGTTGTCGAGCTCGCGGCTGCGGAGCCGGCTGAGGGCTGCGTTTCGGGCTATCGTGTAGAGGAATGCGGGCAGGGCGCGGGAATCGCGTAGCGTGTGCAGGGACTTGAGCGTCTTGAGCCACGTTTCTTGCAGCAGTTCCCAGGCGTCGGCTTCCGTCGCGGCGAGGCGGCGGAGGTAGTAGAACAACGAGCGTTCCCAGAGCTTTACGATGCCTTCAAAGGCCTCGCGGTCGCCTCGCTGCCAGCGGACGACCAGAAGGGCGGACTCCAGCAGTTGCGTATCGGGCAGCAAGGGGCGCTCCTGTTCGTTATGAAGGACAGGACGCTGCGCGGGGTGAAAAGTTCAAAACGAGCGAATTCAACCGCACAGATTGCTTTGCCACGACATCGATTACGGCGCTGACCAGCGCCCTAACACTGCCCGTTGTGGAAGAGGAGATTCTCTTCAAACGTGGTCGGGCGTGGGATGTTCCCAAGGTCCGCGATAGGGGCGGGCGAGGCGGGTGTTCGCTTCGTCGTCATCCTTGATGCGGCCAGCGGCTGCATCCCAGTGGAGCGTGCGGCCCAGGTCGGTGGCGAGGTTGCCCATGATGCAACAGGCCGAAGAGATATGGCCTTCTTCGATGTCGGACACGGGCTTTCGCTTCTCCTGGCGGGCGGCGAGGAAGTCGCGCATGTGGGCCCGCGTGGCGGGGGCGGCGAAGATCTCCGTCTCTTTGTGTTGGAGGTCGGCAGGATATTTGTCGCCTTCGTTCACATACTCGCCGTGCTGCGACTCGCCGCCGCCGAGGGGTGTGAAGTCATAGGACTGGATGCTCAGCTTCAGCGTGCCTTTGTCGCCGTAAAGTGTGGCGCCCCAAGGGTATTGGGGGTCGGGGTTCTCGCCCCAGTTGCGTTGCGTCCAGACGACTTTTGTGTCGGGGTAGTCGAAGACGACCGATTGAGTGTCGGCGATATCGGCGATCGAGCTCTTGCCGCGGACGAGGACGCCGCCGGAGCCGGAGATGCGTTCGGGCCAGCCGAGTTCGAGGAAGTAGCGGACGATGTCGAAAAAGTGGACGCACAGGTCGCCGATTTGGCCGTTGCCGAAGTTGCGAAAGTTGCGCCAGTTGCGGGGATGAATGCCAGGGTGAAAGTCCATCATCGGGGCGGGGCCGACGTACGTTTCCCAATCGAGGTGTTCCGGCGGTTTCTCGGCAGGCGGAAAATCGCCGGGGCCGCCGAAGTAGCTGTGGATGTCGACATAAGCGACTTTGCCGAGCAGGCCCTCGCGGATGATGCGCTTCCGGGCCTCCAGCAGGTGCGGCGTGTTGCGGCGCTGCAGGCCCACTTGCACGGTGCGGCCGTGCTTGCGGGCGGCGGCGAGCATGGCTTGGCCTTCGACCACGTCGAGGCTGATGGGCTTTTGCACATACACGTCGGCGCCGGCGCGGCAGGCCTCGATCATGGGTAGCGCGTGCCAGTGGTCGGGCGTGCCGATGAGGACGATCTCGGGTTTATGTTCGGTGAGCAGCTTTCGGTAGTCGCCGTAGAGCGGCGGCTTTTTCTTCGAGGGCTGACGCTGGGAGACGAGTCCTGCGGCGTTAGCGGCCGCTTGCGAATCGACGTCGCAGAGGGCGATGACGTCGACCGGGGCGACTTGCATGAGGTGGAAGAGGTCAGTCTTGCCGTACCAGCCGCAGCCGATGAGGGCGACGCGGAGGGGCGATTCGTTGGCGGCGGCGAAGGCGTTGGCTGGTAGTGCGGCGAATGAAGCGGCGCCGGCCGTGGTGGTGACGAGGAAGTTGCGGCGGTTCATTTGAGTCATTCCCCTATCGAACAAGAAATGCTGGTCGATCAGCGCAAAGGCTCGATCTTACCAATTGGCTGCATACTGGCGACCTTTGCGAATGCCTCGCGCAACTCGTCCTGGTGCAGTGACGCCCACTCGATGACGAGTCCGAGCGCTCGGCCTGGCAGCCTGCCTTGAATTACGTTGAGCGTGTCGATATCGACTTTCGCAACATCGCCAGCGTACCATGCGTGAAAATGGGGCGGCGGATGGTCGCCAAAATACATCTGTATGATGCCATAGAAACGTGAGACTTCAGGCATTGGACAAGCGGTTCCGCAGCGTGGGGAAGATGTCCTCGGGTTTCTTGCCGGTCATTTGCAGGTAAAGGGCATCGGGACAGAGATCAAGTTCCCCGGGCCATTCGAGAGCGCCGTACTCGGTTACGACGAGCTTGTCGAAAAAACCAGGCTGCTGCCAAGCGACAAACACGCCGCGTCCAACCAGGTACGACAAATCGACGATCCCAGTTTCGCCGTTGTCGAACGAGAGCTGAACGCAATAGTCGTCGAGTGGTTTTGCGGCGATAATTCTCATAGAAATTAGAGTAACATATAGGTTGGCGTGGGTCGACGCTGCGTTAGATCGCGGCTAAGCCGCAAGCGATGGGGACGCGAGGTGCGACGGCGGGCTCCGGATTTCTCCCATCAGAGCGCCTGACTATTGTTCGCCGAGGGCGCGTTTACTGCGTAGGAGATGGTGGTAGTGCTGGGCGAAGCGGTGGGCTTCGTCGCGGACGTATTGTAGTAGCCGTAGGGCGAAGGCGTGGCGGCTGAGGCGCAGGGGTTCCTCGCGCCCGGCGACGTAAATGATCTCTTCGCGCTTGGCGAGCGAGAGGATCAGCGGCGGCGCGATGCCGAGGGACTCGAAAGCGGTGATCGCTTTGCCGAGTTGGCCTTTACCGCCGTCGATGAGCAGGATGTCGGGGAACACTTGATTCTCGGCGTCGAGTTGGCGAAAGCGGCGGGCGACGACTTCGTGGATGCTCGCGTAATCGTCGACGCCTTGCACTTCGCGAATGCGGTAGCGGCGGTAGCCGGGCTTGAAGGGCAGGCCGTCGATAAACTGCACGAGGCTCGCCGACGTTTCCGCGCCGCCGAGGTGGGCGATGTCGACGCCTTCGATCGTGCGCGGCTGCGTCGACAGGTCGAGCACTTTCTTTAGGCCGGCGAGTCCCTTCTTAGGGTCCTGATAAAAGACTTCCGGCTGTTCGTGCTTGTCGAGATCGCCACGGTCTTCTAGCGACTCGAGCATCTTGATTTCGTCGCGGAGCTTGGCGGCTTGCTCGAAGCGGCGATTGGCGGCGGCCTCTTGCATCTCGGCGCGCATCTCCACGAGCAGCGGCTTGCGGCCGCCGTCTAGGAACTTGCGCAGGCGGTGAATATCCTTGCGGTACTCTTCCTTGGAGATCCGCAGATTGCAGGGAGCTGTGCATTGTCGAATTGACGCGAGCAAGCAGGGGCGGAACCACCGCCAGCGTTCGTCGCCGTCTTCGATGTCGAGCGGGCAGGTGCGAAACTTAAAGACCCGCTGGAGCACGTTCAGGGCGCCGCGAAGGCTGCTGACGTTGGCGAACGGGCCATAGAGTTTTACGCCGCTAGTGCGCGGCGAGCGCGTGATCTCGACGCGCGGAAAATCTTCGTGAGTGGTGATCTGCAAGTAAGGGAAGGACTTGTCGTCGCGGAGGTCGCGATTGAACTTGGGTTGCGTGTCTTTGACGAGCCGGGCTTCCATGAGCAGGGCGTCGACTTCGCTTTCCGTTTCGACGAAGTCAATGTCATACGCTTCGAGGACCAGTTGGCTGGTGCGCGAGTCCTGGGCGGCGGCTTTCAGGAAATAGCTGCCGGCCCGCGCTTTCAGGCTTTTGGCTTTACCCACATAGATGACGCGGCCGAGCTTGTCTTGGAACAAGTAGATGCCGGGCGCGTCGGGAAAGGTGGTGCGAACCTTTTCGGCGGCGCGAAGGTAGAATTCGACCTGGGATTTGGGAAGGTCGGGCGGGATTACCGTTTCGGATTGCGGATCGGGTACGGGCGCGTCCATGCACTCATTGTAGCGCATCACTTAGCCCCCGGTCAGTGACCGGGGGCTAAATGGGGCGCGCGATTCCCGCAAGTCACACGCCCGCGAACGCGCGCATGGCGGCTTCCATGGCTTTGAGCCGGTCGTCGAGCATTTCCTTGGCGTCATCGAGATTTGCTAGCTGCTCCGGCGGTTCGTAAGCGAACATGTAAAGTTTTATTTTCGGTTCTGTTCCGCTGGGGCGGACGGCAACGTAGTTGCCATCCAGCGCGAGGTCGAGGATGACCAAATCGCCGACAGGGCCGTCCAGCGACTTCTGGCCTCCGTCTGGGAAGATGGTGACCGCCGAGTCGAAGTAGTTGCGGACGCATACCACGCGGCTGCCCGCAAACTCCCGCGGCGGATCGGTGCGGAACTTCGTCATTACCTCCTGCATCCGCAGCATCCCCTCGCTGCCGGGCATTTGCACCGAGACGGTTCGCTCCAGGTGAACGCCGTGCTGCCAGAAGAGGTCGTCCAGCTTCTGGTGCAGCGTTTTGCCTTGCGATTTGAGCTTCGCGGCGAGCTCGCACAGCAGCATCGCGGCCACCGGCCCGTCCTTGTCGCGGCCGTGCGTGCCGGCCATGTAACCGTGCGACTCTTCGGTGCCGTAGACGAACGTCTCAGGGCCGACGTCGTCGATGACGCCGGCGATCCACTTGAAGCCGACCAAGAGATCGCCGTAGGTCCTCACGCCGTAGCTGTCGCCAATGCGGCGGGTGAACTGCGTGGTGACTAGCGTTTGGACGATGTAGTGCGCCGGCGTGAGTGTGCCGGCGGCTTTGCGAGTCTCCAGCACATAATCGGCCAGCAGGGCGCCGATCTGGTTGCCGTTTAGCGTGGCCCACTGAGAGCCGTTCGCGGGAGTTATCGGCGCGGCACAGCCGATGCGGTCGCAGTCGGGGTCGGTGGCCACCGCGAGATCGAGGCCGGAATGACTGGCGTGCGCGATAATCGAGTCGAAAACCTCGGCGTTCTCGGGGTTAGAGACGTGGCCCGGGACGTTGGGGAAATCGCCGTCGGGTTTGGCGTGGAGGCTGAACAGCTCGACATTCTTAAACCCGGCTTGCTCGAGCACAGGCATCACGGCCGAGGCGCCGACGCCGTGCAGGGGCGAGTAGACGACCTTCAAGTCGCGCGGCCCCGGCGTCGAAAGTGAAACGACGGCGGCGATGTACGCCGGATCGACTTCATCCTGACAAATATCGACGCGGCCGTCGGCCAGGGCCGTCTCGAAGGGCGTCCGTTCGATGGCCTCAACGGCCATCACGCGCTCGATGACGCCCTTGTCGTGCGGCGGCAGCAGTTGCCCGCCGGTGGACCAATACGCTTTTACGGCGTTGTCGCTGGGCGGATTGTGGCTGGCGGTGACCATGATGCCGCAGGACGCCCGTTTGAATCTCACGCAGAACGAAAGCTCCGGCGTGCTGCGGTAGCCTTGCAGGAAATAGACGTGGAAGCCGCTGGCCACCATGATCTCGGCGCAGAGGCGGGCGAAGTGTTCGGAGCGGTGGCGGGTGTCGTAGGCGATTGCGCAAGACAACTCGTGGTCAAGTTTCTCCGAAACTTGAGAATCGCCAGTTTCGGAGAAACTGGCCCACGTGGATTTCACGTAGTCGGCCAGTCCCTGGGCGCTTTCACCAATGGTGCGATCGTTGATGGCGTTGGAGCCAACGGGGTACATCCGGCCGCGACGTCCGCCGGTGCCGAAGGGAATGACGGTCCAGAAGACGTCGTCGAGCGTTTGCCACTGGCCGGCTTCGATCAATCGGCCGACTTCGGCGGCATACTCGCCGTAGCGGGGCTCGGTGAGCCAGGCGCGGATATTTTTTTGCGCGGTGCTGGAGATTCTGCCGGTCTCGGCGGCCTGGCGAACTTCGGCCAAGAGGCTATCGTGTGGCATCTCGAGTCGGTTCCTGTGAGGCCCACTCGCGCGGGATTTCCCTGGCGCATTCTTGCCCGCAAGCGGCGTTTCAAAGTACACCATAGAGAGGCGCCAGGGCTAGCCCTGGCATTGTGGCTGAACGAGTGGACGGGGTCGGGCAGATGGTGGGATTGCTGAACGGCGTGAACATGACGAAGGTTGCGATCCTATGCCTCGTCGTCGCGGCAGGCGATCGAGCCGTAAACGCGACGGAAAAAGCACCGCCGCAGCGGGCCAAGCCGCCGGTGTGGACGCCTGATGTGCTTGACGCCTTCTTTGCGGACGCGAGAGAGCATCTTGTAGGCGACCGACCCGTGCCGGCGGAAACAACCCTGGACCCAACCGCGCAGCCCGGTGGAAGTGATCCGCAATCCATTGATCCGGCTCAAGCATTTTCCTGGTCGAAGCTTATCGAAGGCGAATCGCTCGACGCCGAAGTCAAACGGATCGTGGCCGGCTTACGCGACCCGTTAGCGAATCCGGCGAAGTTCAAAGGTGGCGGGTACAAGCAGTGTCGCGCGGACTTCAGCACGCTCGCGGTGCTATTCGGCGTGATTGCCGAACACGACGGCGACGTGCGGTGGAAAGAGGACGCGGCGGGATTGCGAGATGCGCTGGCGCGTGCGGCCATGAACTGCAAGACGGCGACGGACCAGACATTTAGCGAGGCGTCGCAACGCAAGACCGAGCTCGACGATCTCATTCGCGGCGAGAAGCTTGGCGGCGCCAAAGCTGGCGAGCTCGAGCAGTGGAGCCAGCTCGCCGAGCGGCCCCTCTTAATGAAGCGGATGGAGCTTTTGCTCCAGGAAGAAATCCTTCCATCGCTGGGAAATGAAAAGGAGTTCGCGAAGCGGGCGGCGGACGTTCGGCAGAAGTCGGAGCTGTTGGCCGTGCTGGCCGATGTGATGCAGCGTGAAGAATACGAGTTCTGGGACGACGATGAGTTTCAGGCGCTGTCGGACGAGCTGCAACGCGCAACGGCGGACTTGACGCGCGCCGCGACTGAAGCCAATTACGAAGCGGCCCGCGCCGCGGCCGGTCGCGCGGGGCAGGCGTGCAGCGCTTGCCATGAGGGCTATCGCGGCTAATGATAGCCCCGGCAGAGTCCGGGGGCTTTCAAGGCCGAGCTCCGTCCCCGAGTTTACGATCAACGGGGCGAGCCCTATAATCCCTCGCTGTCTTTAGAATTTCTGCCCCGCGAAAAACGTGAGAGGATGGCGTTTTGTGGCTGAGCATGTGGTGATTATCGGCAGCGGCCCAGCAGGGTGGACGGCGGCGATTTACGCGGCGCGGGCCAAACTCACGCCGCTGGTGTTTGAAGGCGCCGTCACCGAAGAGAATCGCGTCTACGGGACGTTGCCGTTGGGGCAGCTTGCGCTGACGACGGAAGTGGAGAACTTTCCGAGCTGGCCCGCCGGGGATGCGAGCGAGTATTTGCGGTCGTCGCTCGACGCGGAGGACCACTGGTTGGCCGACATGCATCATAAGCAGGGCATTTCCGGCCCCGAGTTGATGCACCTCATGCGGAAGCAGGCGAAGAATTTTGGCACGCGGATCGAGACCGATGACATTGTGGACCTCGACGTCACTCGGCGCCCGTTTCGGTTGAAGGCGCGAAGCGGGCTGGCGCTGGAAGCCCATGCGGTGATCGTCGCCACCGGCGCCCGGGCGAATTATCTCGGGCTGTCGTCGGAAGACAATTTCAAGAATCGCGGCGTCAGCGCGTGCGCCGTTTGCGATGGGGCGCTGCCGCGGTTCCGCAACAAGCCGCTGGTGGTGGTCGGCGGCGGCGACTCGGCGGTGGAAGAGGCCGACTACCTCTCGAAGTTCGGCAGCACCGTGTACATGATCCATCGCCGCGATGAGCTGCGGGCGTCGAAGATCATGGCGGATCGGGCGCTGAACAATCCGAAGATCGACATTCAGTGGAATACCGCGGTGGCCGAAGTGCTGGGCGACGACGCCAGTGGCGTGACGGGCGTGCGGCTGGAGTCGACGGCGGACGGTACGAAGCGCGACGTTGCGGCGGCCGGCATGTTCGTCGCGATCGGCCATACGCCCAACACGCGGTTCCTCGAAGGTAAGTTGGAGCTAACGGCGAAGAAATATGTGAAATGGACCGTGCCGTTCCGGACGAACACCAGCGTCGAGGGGGTGTTCGCCGCCGGGGATGTGGCGGACGACTACTATCGGCAGGCGGTGACGGCCGCGGGGACGGGTTGTATGGCGGCGATCGACGTGGAGCGATGGCTGGCGAGCAAGGGATTGTAGGCGCACATTTAGCCCCCGGTCAGTGACTGAGGGTTGTCTTGCCGAGGACAAAGCCATGGAAAAACTCTCGGTCCGCGAAGCGCGCCAAGCGGCGGTGGCGGGCCGGCAGGCGACGCTGCAAGGATGGATCCGCACGCGCCGCGACTCGAAGGGGGGTTTCAGCTTTCTGGAGTTAAACGACGGTTCGTGTCTCGCGAACATCCAAGTCGTCGCCGATGGCACGCTTTCGAACTACGAATCGGAAGTAAAGCACCTCTCGCCAGGGTGCAGCGTCACCGTACGCGGCGAGATAATGCCCTCCGGCGGCAAGGAGCAGGCCACCGAGGTGCATGCCGTAGAGGTGGTGGTCCACGGCTGGGCCGATCCGGAAACGTATCCGCTGCAAAAGAAGCGGCACACGCTCGAAAAGCTGCGGGAGTGGGCCCATCTGCGACCGCGGACGAACACGATGGGTGCGGTGATGCGCACTCGCAATCGCATCTGCCGTTCGATCCACGACTTTTTTCAGGACGAAGGATTTCTGTATGTCCACACGCCGATTATCACGGCCAGCGACTGCGAAGGCGCCGGCGAAATGTTTCGCGTGAGCACGCTCGATCCGGCGAATCCGCCGCGAACCGGCGAAGGCAAGGTCGACTACGCGCAAGACTTCTTCGGCAAGCCGGCGTTTCTCACCGTATCGGGCCAGCTCGAAGGCGAGATTTACGCCACGGCGCTGGGCAAAATTTACACGTTTGGGCCCACCTTCCGCGCGGAGAACTCCAACACCTCGCGGCACCTCGCCGAATTCTGGATGGTGGAGCCAGAGGCGGCGTTTTTCGATCTCGACGACAATATGGCGCTGGCCGAGCGGTTTCTCAAGCGAATCGTGGGCGACGTGCTGCACGAATGCTCGGAAGACTTGCAGTTCTTCCACGAGCGGATCGACAACACCGTCTTGGCGGCGCTGGAAACAGTTCGCGACCGCGAGTTTCTACGGCTGAGCTATACCGAGGCGATCGGACTGCTCGAAACGTCCGGTGAAAAGTTTGAGTTCCCCGTTCGGTGGGGCGCCGACTTGCAGGCTGAGCACGAGCGGTATCTGACCGAGAAGAAGTTCAACGCTCCGGTGATTCTGTACGACTACCCGCGGGGGATCAAAGCGTTTTACATGCGGGTGAACGACGACGGTAAGACGGTGCGGGCGATGGACGTGCTCGTGCCGCGCGTGGGCGAGATCATCGGCGGCAGCCAACGCGAAGAGCGGCTCGACGTGCTGATCGAGCGGATGAAAGAACAGGGGCTAAACCCCGATGACTACTGGTGGTACCTCGACCTGCGGCGCTACGGCACCGTCCCGCACGCGGGATTCGGCCTGGGGCTGGAGCGGATGGTGCAGTTCGTGACCGGGATGGCGAACATCCGCGACGTGATTCCGTTTCCACGGACGCCGGGCAATGCGGAGTTTTGATGCCGCCGACCGCCGCAATTAGCCCCCGGTCAGTGACCGGGGGCTAAATGACGAAAGGTGTTGCATGATTCTTGAAGAGATGACTACCGATGAAGTCGCCGCGGGCTTGAAAAGGTCGCAGACCGTCATTATTCCGTATGGCGTATTGGAAGCTCATGGCCCGCACCTGCCGCTGTCGACCGACACGATTCAGGCGTACGACGCGGCCAAACGGGCGGCGAAGTTGACGCCCGTATTCGTCGCGGCGCCCGTGCCGTACGGAATTTGCCGAAGCCTGGCCGGTCATCCCGGGACGATCGGCATTAGCGCTGACACCGTTCGCGGATTAACGCGAGACATCGTGCATTCGATGTACGGCAGCGGGTGGCGTAACTTCATTCTCTACTCTGGCCATGCCAGTGCGTTGCAGATGGTGGCGTTGGAAGAAGCGTCGGAAGCGCTCTTGCGAAGCTGTCCGCAGGCGAACATTGCGCTGGTGCTCGAATACGACGTGATCAAGAGTCGAATGGCCGGCATCGTCGAGACGCCTGGCGACATGCACGCGGGCGAAATCGAAACCTCGCGGCTGATGACGGCGCGGCCCGATTTGGTGCGGACTGACCTGCTGCCTGAGGAGAGTTATCGCAAGTCGCCGAAACCGTTGCTAGTGCGCGACGTGGTGCGGTATTGGCCAAGTTCCGTGGAAGGGGCGCCGCGGAAGGCGAGTGTGGAGAAGGGCGAGAAGTTGGGCCAGATCGCCGCGGAATATCTGGTTGAACTGGTGAAGCAGTTGAACGAGTTCACGCCGCACTAATTAGGTTATCGCGTCGACTGGATTAGCAGCGCGAGAATCGGCGCCGCCGCGGCGCAGGCGGCGAACACCATTACCCCCGTGGGCGGCGGCGCGCGGCGGATTCGCAGCATGATCGGCAACAGCACCAGCGACAAAAAGCCGATCAGCGCCCCAGCGATCAGCAGCATCTCTTTGAGCATGACCAGGCCGCGCGTTTGGCGGTACGCCTCCATGTAGAAATAGGCGGCCGCCGCGCCGATGTTGCACAACAGCACCATCGTGACACTGATCGTCCAGGCGACCGTGGCGGCATCGCCGGCGCTGTTTTCGCCGGTGTGACGTTGCGCCGAAAGTGCCGCCTTGGCGCGTCGACGGGTCTTGGCTTTTCGCTTAGACATAGCTGCGATCCACGGTCAGCCGGCGTTTCTATGTAGCAGGGGTTCCGCTATCGCCCTCAAAATACGTCTGCCGCGATCGATTGGCAATTCCCGCGTTGACCATCCGGATCAATCTTTAGAAAGTTTTTGCCAAGCAGCCGTTTGCGAGGTACTTTTCTAGTGAGGCTGGTCTATGCGCCGGATCTCGCCACTGGTCTTTCATGCTTTTCGTACGCGGCACGTCGCTGCTGGCCCGCCGCCAGAATGCTACGCCTACGGCTTTGCGCCGATCGCCTAATTCCGCGCCCCCATCGCGAGATTCCATGTCTGCAACGTCGTCCATTGAATCGCTTCGCGAAGCGCTGGCGCCCGTCGAGGCGCTGCGCGGCGAGCATTCACAACTGGAATCGTGGGTCCGCGAGTCGTTCTCGGCGATGGATTCTCTGCACGGCGAGCTTGCCGACTGGCAGCGCGATCTCACGCGGCAGCAGGCGCAGCTCGACCAGCGCGAGGCGGCGCTCG
>JBGSYU010000242.1:0-10065 GCA_041750715.1 Lacipirellula sp. | reverse complement strand
ACGTGGGGTCTTCCTTGCGGAACCGCTGCAGGGCCTTGCTCATGCGGTCGATGCCTTCCCGCGTGAGCGGGTTGATCGACATCTTGATCACCGGCTCGGCCACGAACATGCTTTCCAGCGTCGCGTAGCCCGGCTCGGGGGCGTAAGTATCGCCCGACGCGCAGTCGAGGCCCATGATCGCCACGATGTCGCCGGCCTCGGCCTTATCGATCTCCTCGCGGCGGTCGGCGTGCATCTTCACGATGCGGCTGAAGCGGTCCTTCTTCGCAGTGCGCTGGTTGACGTACATCTCACCCTTCTTGGCCGTGCCCTGGTAGACGCGGGTGAAGGTGAGCTGGCCGAACTCGTCGTCCATGATCTTGAACGCCATGCCGACGAATGGCTTGCCGGGATCGCTCTCCAGCGGCTTCTTTTCGCCGGGATTCTTCGGGTCGAGCGCGACGAACGCCCGGTCCAGCGGGCTGGGCAGGTACCGCGTCACCGCGTCCATCAGCAGTTGCACTCCCTTGTTCTTGTAAGCCGAGCCGAGCAGCACGGGCGAAAAGCCCTGGTTGATCGTCGCGTCGCGGACAATCTTGTGGATCAGCTTCTCGGGCACGTCCTCTTCGCCCAACAGCAGCTCCATCAGCTCGTCGCTGTACATCGAGAGGGCTTCGAGCATCGCGGTGCGAGCCTCGGCGGCTTCCTCAGCTTGGTCGGCGGGAATCGCCTCGGTGCGGACCTTCTCGCCGTTCGCGCCGTCGAAATAGTAAGCCTTCATCGTGATCAGATCGATCACGCCGGCGAAGTCCTCCTCGCGGCCGATCGGAATCTGCATCAATACGGCGTCGGCGCCTAGCTTATCGCGAACTTGGCTGACGACGCTTTCCGGATTGGCGCCGGTGCGGTCCATCTTGTTGATGAACGCCAGCCGCGGCACGTTGTACCGCTTCATCTGGCGGTCGACCGTCATCGACTGCGACTGCACGCCGCCCACCGAGCACAGCACCAGCACGGCGCCGTCCAGCACGCGCAAGGACCGCTCCACCTCGACGGTGAAATCGACGTGCCCCGGCGTGTCGATCAGGTTGATCGCATGGTCTTCCCACTTCAGGCTGGTGGCGGCGCTGGTGATCGTGATCCCGCGCTCTTTTTCCAGCTCCATGAAGTCCATGGTGGCGCCATCGCCGCCGCCGCGGACGTCTTCGATCTTGTGGATCCGGCCCGAGTAGAACAAGATGCGCTCGCTGAGCGTCGTCTTGCCCGAGTCGATGTGAGCCGAGATGCCGATGTTGCGTACTTTGCGGAGATCCATGGTCGCTTGCGCCGGGTGGACGGCTGTAGGTAAAATTCTCGCGGCTACGCTCCCCGCGTGCGCAAAGCGACGCGGGTGCAGCCGTGCTGGGGGCGGCCTCGCGGCAAGGGGAGGTCGCCGGAGGCGTTGAGGCAAGGAGCCGAGGACCGCTAGTTGCCAGCAGCCCTCTGGCGAGGCGGGAACAATCCTACATTTTTGCGTTGGGGTCGCTGAGCGACTAGTCCCAAAGGGGTATTTTTGACGGTTTTCGGACTTGGGAGGTGCGATCCCCGCCGTACTTCTACGAAGCGACAGATTAGGCGGGTCGGGAAAAATCGCAAAGGGCGATTTCTGTCTAAACTAGGCACCTGTAGCCGGCCTCTGAGAGGCCGGCTGCCGCAGTTGGTGGCCCGCCTCCGTTAGGCGGATGGAATCACGCAAGGCGGAGACACCTCTTCATGCAGCCCCCGGACGACGGCGCCAGCCCCCCAAAGCCGAGCCTGATCGACCCGGAGAACGCGCCTCCGCTCCCCCCGGGAATTTGGGGGCGCTGGCCGACGCTCACCTATGTGCTGCCGTTCGTCGTTTATATGTTCTTCACAGCCTTGGTCGAGTCGCGAATCGAGACCAAACAGCAGGCCTACGCCCCCGGCGGCACCATGGGCGGGCCCAACGAGGAAGACAGCATTCCGCTGGATAAGCTCACCACTGAGCAGCGCGAGGAGCGCGAAGCGCGGCATGGAAGAATGCCGTACCGGTTCTACGCAACCGTCTACGCCATCAAAATCGCCGCCACGGTCGTCGCCATGATCTTGGTGTTCCCGGGGTATCTGGCGTTTCCGTTGCGAATCAACGGGATCGCGATTCTCGTAGGCGTCGTCGGATTCGTGGCCTGGGTCGGACTCTGCAAGCTCAACCTCGAGCAGAAACTTCTCGCTCCGCTGGGCTTCGGCAGCCTCATCGACCTCGGCGAACGCCCGGGTTTCAATCCTCTCAAGGAGCTCGCCGGTAATCCGACCTGGGCTTACACGTTCCTGGCAATCCGCTTGTTCGGACTGGCGGTGATCATCCCCATCATCGAAGAGTTCTTCCTGCGGGTGTTCCTCGTCCGTTTCGTGATGGACGTCGACTGGTTCAAGATTCCCTTTGGCAAGGTGGACCGCCTGGGGCTGATCACCTCCGTCGCGTTCCCCATGCTCATGCACCCGGCGGAACTCTTCGCCGCCGCCGCGTGGTTCGGCATGATCACCTGGCTCATGCTGCGAACGCGCAACATCTGGGACTGCGTCGCGGCCCACGCGGTGACCAACGGTTTGCTGGGGGCGTACGTGCTCGCCACCGGCGAGTGGCAATTGATGTAGCCCCGGCCCCAGCCCGGGGGTGAGCGACTTTCGAGACCGATGCCGCCGTAAAGAACCCCCGCGCAGAGCCCTGGGCTGCACCTCGCAGCGTCTACCCCTCCACGTACTCCGCCGTTTGCACCCCCTGGTCCACCGGGTGCGTCCGAAACGGCTGCCCCGTCTCGTAAAGCTGTTGCCGCGCCTGGTACGCCGGCACGGCCGCTTCCGGCGCGATTTCAATCGCCTGCTGCAAGGCGCCGATCGCTTCCTCGAACCGCCCCGCGTTCGCCAAGGCGGCCGCCAGCGTGTCGAGCGCCGCATGACGTTCGCCGTAATCGCAGGAGAGCGCGGCCTGGGCGCCCTTGATCGCCCCTTCGGCATCGCGAATCGAATCATCCGGGCAGGTGGCGAGCAGCCACGCCCCGTTGCGGTAGGCGTGCTCGAATTTCGGGTCCATGTCGATCGCCCGGGCGTAGTCCTGTAGCGCATCGCCGTAACGGCCGAGATCCACCAGCAAGTCGCCGCGACTGCACACCGTCTCGACGCCGGCGTCGTCTTGCTCAATCGCCGCATCGAAGCTGGCCAGCGCTTCCTCCAGCCGGCCCGTCAGGTGGCAAACGCGCGCCCTGCCGATCAGCGCCGGCGCCATGGCCGGGTCGATCGCCAGCGCCGACTGGAAATCGGAGAGCGCCTTCTCGAAGTCCCCCGCCTGCACGTAGAGCGTGGCACGATTTGAGAAGGCTTTAGCGAACTGCGGATTGATCTGAATGACCTTGGTGACGTCGTCGAACGCCTCGGCGAACTGGCCTCCCTGGGCGAACGTCACCCCCCGGTTGTGCAGGGCTCGCCAGCACTGCGGGTCGAACTCCAGCGCCGCGCGGAAGTCGGCGACGGCCACGTCGCGCTGACCCAAATCGGCGCGGATCTGCCCGCGGCGGTTGAGCGCCCACGCCGAAAGTTGCAGAGCGAACTTGCGATTCTCGCCGTCAAGCCCTTTGCGCATGGCGTCGGCGCATCCGCGGACGATCTGCGAATACTGCGCTTCGCTGTCAGCAGTGAGTGACAGTTGATATCCCTGAACGAGCAAGTCGCCGGCGCCGGCCTTCGGCGAAACGGCGGCGGCTTGCCGATGGGAATCTTGCCCCGTCGCTTGCGTCTTCGCAACCGCACGCTGAGGCCCCGGCGCCGTGCCGCGCCTCGCAGTGCTTGCCTGCGCCGCTCCGCGTTGCCGTCCCGCCTGAATCCCCGACGCAACGTCCGGTCGACGCGGCCCCGCTGCGAACGCGTTCCCCCACGAGTTACCGCCCTGCTTAGCGGCGGCGGGGGTCACTTGTGAATCGACGATGAACGCCGACAGCGGCGCCTTCTGCTGCGAATTGGCCACGACCGAGAGCGATCCGCGTGCTGACGACGATGAACCCTCCGCAAACTCCGCTGCGGTGGCCGGTTCCACCAGCTCGTCGTCGCGGATAATCAGCTCGGTACACGCCGCGGCCGACGGCTGCTGGACCGTCTCGCCATCATCGCTCGCGGTGACCACCAGCATCGAAGGCTGATCGTGGACTTCGACGACCGTGTCGTCGGCGCCGACGCTGCGGCAGGCCGCCGTCAGTGCCAGCACTGTCCCCAGAAAACGGGCCGTCCCGTAAGCGTGGTTCACGTCCATGTTTGGCGCTTTCCGCGAGAAATTCGACGAGTCAATAAGACCAAGGCGCGGATGCTAGCGCAAGCGCGCTCACTCCGCGTTGTGTCTCTATCGGCCGCCACGCCAAACTCACCGCAATCGTTCCCCAAAGAAAAATCGGAAGTCGCAACGCAAGCCACCCATCTTCGCCACGCAACGGCGGCGCTCCCCATGGACTGGTCGCTTAAGCGACCAGTCCGCAGCGGGGAACGGCCCCCATCAATCGCTTCCCGAGGAAACTCACCCCGGCCGCGTCATCGAATCCGGATCCAACAACCGCTCCAGTTCCTCCGCCGGCAGCAGCTTCTGTTCGCTCACCAGTTCGCGGATCGTCTTCTCTTCCGCAAACGCCTGCTTCGCTAGCTTTGCGCAGGTTTCGTACCCCAGCACCGGCGCCAGGCTCGTCACCATCATCAGCGACTGGTCGATCAGCCGCCGGCACTGCTCTTCGTTCACCTGCAAACCCGCCAGCAGCTTCTCGGTAAACACGTCGGCCACGTTGCCGATCAGCTTCACCGACTCCATGAACGCGTCGATCATCACCGGCATCGCTACGTTCAGCTCGAAGATCGAACCGACGCCGCCCAGGCCCGCCGTGGTGACGACGGCGTCGTTGCCGATCACCCGGCACGCGACCTGGATCATCGACTCGGCGATCACCGGGTTCACTTTGCCCGGCATGATCGAGCTGCCCGGCTGCGTCTCGGGCAGCAGCAGCTCGAAGATGCCGCACCGCGGCCCGCTGCCGAGCCAGCGAATGTCGTTGGCGATTTTCGTGAGCGACACGGCGATGGTTTTTAGCCCGCCGTGGGCGGCGACGAACGTGTCTTTCGCGGCCTGACACGCAGGATGGTTGTCGGTCTCGTTGAAGTCGAGGCCCGTTTTAGCGTTCAATGCATGGCAAACACGTTGAGCAAATTCCGCATGGGTATTGATACCCGTGCCAACTGCGGTGCCGCCGATAGGCATTTCGCGCGTAATCTGCTCGAGGGCGGCCGAGGCGCCCTCGACTGCTTGAAGTGCTTGATAGGCGTAGCCGCCAAACACCTGCCCGACTCGAATGGGCGTCGCATCCATCAGGTGGGTGCGGCCGATTTTCACGATCGGATCCCACTCCTTGGCCTTCTTGTCGAGCTCGGCATGAAACCGTTTAAGCGCAGGAATCAGTTTCTCTTTGATCTGGATTGCCGCAGCAATATGCATCGCCGCGGGGAAAGTGTCGTTCGACGACTGCCCCATGTTCACATGTTCGTTCGGGTGTACCGCCCCCTTCTGCCCCTTCGCGCCCAGGCCGTGCCCGAGCCGCTGGTTGGCGAGGTTGGCGATCACCTCGTTGGCGTTCATGTTCGTCGAGGTGCCCGAGCCGGTCTGGTAAATGTCGACGGGAAAGTGCTCGTCGAACCTTCCCGCGGCCACGTCTTCGGAGGCGGCGATAATCGCTTCAGCGATTCTTCGCTCGAGCTTGCCCAACTCCAAATTCGCCTGGGCGCACGCCGCCTTCAGATGCCCGAAGGCATGAATCACCGACGCGGGGATCGGCTCATGGGCGACTGGAAAATTATCGACCGCCCGCGCCGTCGACGCCCCGTACAGGGCGTCCGCCGGAACCTGCATTTCCCCCATCGTGTCGCGCTCGGTTCGGAACTTCGTCATGCGTTTGCCTCACAATTCGTCCCTATGAAATGAACGTCCATTGTGACCGTAGCAGGCGCCTTCGCAAAGGCTTAACCGCAGAGAGCACAGAGCACACGGAGAAAACACGAGAAGACTTGGGAGCTGCAGATAGCTTTCGTCTCTTCTCTGCGATCTCTGCGTGCTCTGTGGTTAGGCTTTTCGCACTTATGCCGCCAACCGAGCGCTCTCGACGTCCGGCGGATCGAGATGCAGATCCAATTGTGGGAACGGAATGCTGATTCCGGCGGAATCCAACTCCATCTTCACGGCGCGGATGATTCCCTGCTTGCCGTCGATGAACGATTCGCGCTTGACCCAGCCGCGCACCTGCCAGTTCACGCTGGAGGTTCCCAGTTCCAGCAGGACCACCACTGGAGGCGGCTGTTGCACCACGAGCATCACGCTGCCGACGGCGCGTTCCAGCACGCGGCGCGTCTCGTCGATGTCGGCCGAATAAGCGACGCCCACGTCAATGTCGGCTCGTCGAACTGGATGATGCGTGATGTTTTCAATCACGGAACCGAAGATGGAGCTATTAGGAACGATAATGCGGCGAAAGTCGGTGGTGTCGATGGCCGTTGTGAAAAGTTCGATTTCCGCGACTTTGCCCAAGTACCCCGCTACATTGACCATGTCGCCGACCTTGTACGGACGAAAAATCAGCAGCATCCCGCCGGCGGCGAAATTCGACAGCGTGCCCTGGAACGCCAGACCGATCGCCAGGCCGGCGGCGCCGATCAGCGCGGCAAAGCTCGTCGTTTCGACGCCGAAAAAGTTGAGACAGGTCAACCCCGCCAACAGCAGAATGCACCACCGAACGAGCTTGGAAATAAAGATGCTCAGCGTCTCGTCGAACTTGATCCGCTCGAACCCCGCGCGAACGATGGACGAACCCCAGCCCGAAACGGTCCAAGCCACCGTGAGAATGATGAGCACCAGCCCCGCATGCAGCGCCACCTGGCAAGCCAGATACTCCCAGCTTTGCGTGTCGAGCTTGTTGAAGTGCCCCAGGATTTGGTGAAACGCGTCGGGCTGATCGATCGGCGCTTCGGCCGAGAAGGGCGAAACGGTCGATGCCGCCATCACGGCGCCGTCCACCATCGGCGGTTCGGCCGGCCATTGCGGGGGCGCCGCTTGGTAGGCAGGCGCGTAATCGGCGACTTGGGCGAGCAGCGGAAAAACCATGGCACGGTAGCGGCGAGGGTGAACGGAGTTGCCCAGACTGGCGAGAGCAAGTATTTACCGAATACGCCGCCACAGTGTCGAGGCCACCCATTTGCCGTTTAGCGCCGCCGCCCACGGCGGACTCCGTGCTAGCATGCCTCTCCCCCCAATCAAAAACGCCGTCGATGGTATCGCCGCCCCCCCCAATAAAGCCGGCGATGGTATCGCCGGTCCCCCCGCCATCAATCTGCCCGCCCAGCGATTCTCGCTCGAACGCCTCTCCTCAGCCTTCGCGCGCCTCATGGGCGCCACCTCGGCCGGCAGTCGCGCCGCCGTGAAGCCGCAGGTGTTCGTCGATCCCGACGGCGCGATTGAGAGCGACGAGTCGCTCCCGATCACCCCCCAGATGATCGTCGAAGGCATGCTCTTCGTCGGCGGCGCCGAGGGGCGTCCGCTAACTAGCCGCGAGATCGCCAGCCACATCCGCGACGTACAACCCGCGGAGGTCGACGCGCTCGTCGTGCAGCTTAACGAGCGCTATCGTGAGGACGAAGCCGCCTACGAAATCACCGGCGACAGCGGCGGCTATCGTCTGCAACTTCGTGCCGAGCTGGGGCGCGTGCGCGACCGCTTCCGCGGACGGATTCGAGCCGCCAAGCTGACGCCGGCGGCGATCGAAGTGCTCTCGGTCGTCGCCTACCGCCAGGGAGTTACCGCCGACGAGCTCAATCGGCTCCGCGGCTCGCAAAGCCACGCCATCCTCGCCCAATTGGTGCGCCGGCAACTCCTACGAGTCGATCGCCCCGCCACGGCCCCCCGCGCCGTCCGCTACCACACCACCGACCGCTTCAACCAGCTCCTAAACGTAAAATCCCCCGCCGACCTCCCCAAAAGCGAAGATCTCGACGATTCGTAACAAAGCCGGCGATGGCATCAACGGTCCCCGCGCAAATTCCACTTTTCCCAATTACACTATAAACATAACCCCAATAACCCTTTACGCCCTACCCGCCAAAAAATCGCCCTAGCACCCGCCGCCGCCGCGAGTAGAATCTCCCGGCGTCTTTGAGAACGCCGGCCGCTTCGGCGGCCCACCCCGCTGCGAGGCGATTCAACACGATTGAATCGTTATCGAACTGATCGCTGCCGCACGAACCAGTCGCGGCCATCCTTTCCGAACCCTTTCTGGGTCCCCAGCCTCGCGCGACCGTTCCCGGCTGCGCGCGGCAAGCATCGTATGACGCGCCTCCGAACCATCAAAGAACTTCGCGCCGCCCCCCCCGCGGTGCTGCCGTCGATGTTGCTGTGCGACTTCGGCAACCTCCAACGCGAGGTGGAGCAACTGGAAGCGGCCGGCGCCCGCGGCCTGCATCTCGACGTCATGGACGGCGTCTTCGTCGATAACCTCACCTACGGCATGCCGCTGGTCGAAGCGGTTCGCCGGGCGACCGACTTGCCGCTCGACGTCCATTTGATGATCGCCAGGCCGATGGATTACATCGACGCCTTCGTCAATGCCGGCGCCAGTGCGATCACGTTTCACGTCGAAGCCGTCGACGACCCTCGTCCGGTGCTCGAAAAGATCCGCGCCGCCGACGTCGTCGCTGGCCTGGCGCTCAACCCACCCACGCCGCTGGAGTCGATCGCCGCGTCGCTCCCCCTGTGCGACATGGTGCTCTGCATGAGCGTCACGCCGGGGTTCGGCGCGCAGAAGTTCAATCCGGTTGCGCTGGAAAAACTCCGCACGCTCCGCGAGCAGCGCGGCGACTCGCTTCTGCTGGAAATCGACGGCGGCGTGAACCAAGAAACCGTTGCCCAGTGCGCCCGTGCCGGCGCGCAACTGCTCGTCGCCGGCGCCGCGATTTTCCGCAGCGGCGCCCCCTATGCCGAAAGCCTCGCCAAACTGACGTCCCTCGCAGCTTAAATTGTAGGTGGCGCCTGCGATGCCGCCGGCGTCCCAGAAACTGAAACCGGCGTCACAGACGCCAGCCACAAGACGAACTCTCCAGAAGGAATTTCCGCGTTCGATGTTAACCATCCTGCTCATCCGGTCGGGCGTCACCGAGTTCGATTCGCAAGGCCGCATCCAGGGCACGCTCGACGTGCCCCTGTGCGAAGAAGGCCGCCGCCAAGCGGAGTCCGCCGCCGAGGAACTCGCCGTGCGAACCTCGCCCATCGACGCGCTCTACGCGGGCCCTTGCCTCAGCGCGCAGCAAACCGCCGAAGTGCTGGGCGAGCGGCTCGACCTTCGCCCCAAGACCCTCAAGAAGCTCCACAACCTCGACCAGGGCCTGTGGCAAGGCCTGCTGTTCGACGAAGTGAAATCGAAGCAGCCGCGCGTTTACCGCCAGTGGCAAGAACGGCCCGACACCGTCTGCCCGCCGGAAGGCGAAACGCTGCAACAGGCCGGCGAAAGGCTCAAGAAGTCATTGGCCAAACTCACCAAGAAGCACAAGAGCGGCACGATCGCCCTAGTGCTCGCCCAGCCGCTGGCCAGCGTGCTACGAAGCCTGCTCCGCGACGGCCAGCCGCCCTGCCTGTGCCACTCCGCCACCGTCGGCAAGCCGCTCTGGGAACCCATCGAAGTCGGCGCCGTCTAAATTTAACCCCGGTCAGTGAAGCTTATTCATCTGCCAGCCGCATTGAACCCGGAGGGTTCCCAGAGATTAGCCAGGGGTCGAGCGCGGCTCGACCACTGGTTGCCAATGCGCTTCTCTTGTCTCGAACCCGGAGGGTTCGCAGGGTTTTTCTGCCAACCTTCCAGGTTGGAAGATCGTAAGAATACCCTGTTCCGGGGGCGTCGCTTCGCTCAGCCCCCGGCTACCATCGGCCATCCCTCCGGGATGTAACGTTCGGATCCGGCGCGCGACAGCATATGAATAAGCTTCAGTGACCGGGGGCTAACTGCGCTCGCCGCGACCCGCCATGGC
>JBGSYU010000241.1:0-8437 GCA_041750715.1 Lacipirellula sp. | reverse complement strand
TCACAGCCGCATTAGTTCGAGCGGCGATTGCCAGAAGAGCCTCGCCGGGAACAGCGCCGCCAACGGCGCCGCAAGTTCGAGGCGCGAAAGCCGCAGCATGCCGCGAGGGACTGCCGTCTGTACGGAGAGGTTGCCCGTGAGCAACGATTCGAACGTCGGCCCGTCGCAGTGAATCTGATCGGCGGGCAGCGCAGTCGACGGTTCAATTCGCGCGCTGCGGCGAGTGAGCGTGAGGTGGTACGACGCCTCCGGGGTGACGAATCCCAGTTCGAATGGCCGCGGCACTTGGGCGGCGCGGGCGCGACGCCGCCACAAGGGATAGCACCGCTCGATCCACCGCTCCGGCGAAAGCAGACGCACCATCCACCGCGGCTCGTTCGACGCGGCCGCGTCGATCCACGCCCCCCCCGCGGTGACCAGCAGTTCGTGTAGCGGATCGGCGGCGGGCGTGTAGAGAGAAATAGAATGGTGATCCCGATCCATCGCCTCGCGGCATCCTCGCGCTAAGAGCTGCACGCGCGCCGACGAAAAGTTCGGCGCCGTGATCATCTCGACGATGCACGATCCGCTCACGGCGGCATAGCCGACGGCTCGTTCTTCAGCACGATCGGCGTCGGCGGCTTCGCCATCGATCGCGACTGTCGCGCCGCTCTTGCCGCGCTGCACCGCAAGCAACACCTGGTCCTGTGCCTTTCGCCCAATGAGCCATTGCCAGCCGGCCTCGGATCGGTTGAGGGGTCCCCAAAAGTTGGCCGCCGTCAGATCGTAAAGCTGCCGCACCTGATCCAGTTCAAAATGACGCCAAGTGCGGACGTGTATATTCGTTCGCCGTCGACGCCTCGTGAGTTCCTGAGCGTCGAGGTGCGCCAGCACCGCGCGGGCGCTGGCCCGCGTATGACCCTGGCCGCGCAGCATGCTCCAGCCGCGGCGCTCGAACCACTCGGGCCGATCCGTATGGACCAGGCCCAGCACGGCGCCTTCGCCGGCGGCGATCGTCTCGGCGGCGGCGAGCAGCTCGCGATCGTAGCTCGTGTCGCGATACTCCGGAAGCATCGCGAAGTCTTCGAGCTTGACGATGGCGATACGCTGGCCTTCGTACCAAGCGATGTGATTGGCGACGTGCACGTGCGCCAGCAATTCCTTATTACGCCGCACCAGCAGACGGTTGCCGGGGCGATAGTTCGGTTCGTCCAGGCGGCTCTGAAAATCCTCGGCCAGCGGCGCCTGTTGCGCCTGAATCAGCAGTTGAAGGATGAGCGGGTGATCGCCCGTGTTGCCGGTAACGATGCGAGCGCCGTGCTCCAACTCGCGCATGCACGAAGGGTCGCCGTTGCGGATTAACGGTAATTGCGTCGCGGCGACGATGCGCGACTTGTCGTCGCCGCACATCGGCTGAGCGTCGCCAACCTCGCAGTCGCAAGAATTGCGCTCACTTGGCGTCGGCATGCGAGAAGGCGCCTCTCGTTGCTGGTTACCAACCACGCTCAAGCACCAACGGGGCTTGAACTCTGTCCACCCGATCGTGCAGAGATTTCCTGCACGCCCTCCTGAGGGTATAGCACTTAGGCTGGGAAATCCAGCAAAAACTGTTCCAGCAGTTTTCGGGGGAATAGGCAGAATGAATATTCTCGAGAGCCAAGAATTCGATCGGCGTGCGACTGCTCGAGCATTTTCAGAAGTTGGAATTCTACACCTGCGCGGCGATCGGCAATGAAAGGTTGCAACCCAAGATTGGAAGCGACGATCGCCGCGTGCCGCGATGCCGCATTCTGCGGCGTCTTTAAGGTGTCAATCCACCGACGCTTCTCGCCCGCTAAATACTCCGCCCGTTTCCGCATGGGCGCGGGACCGTCTAAACTGACGTAGCGTTCGGGGTGGAAGTCGAGCTCGCGTAAGCTTTGACGAAGCTCGCGGACAGACGGTTCGTCGCCGCCCGGCGGCGAGAGGGGCAGGCGCAGCGTCCCGGAAATAGCTGCGAACGGCGGCGGCGCCGTGCCGAAAAACCGTTGGCAGATCGCGTCGGTAGCTTCGTCGTACTTCGCCCCGCCGATGCCGTGAATGAACAGGTCGGCGACGGCAATCCGCGCGAACATCGTCGTCACTAAGGCTCGCGAGCGGAGCTTGAAGCCTTCGGCTTCCCACAGGGCTAGTTCGGCGACCGCTGAAGCGGGGTCGCCGCCTTTGGCGAGGGGTAGGGGTCGTTCGAACGAGCGTAGGTCGGAGAGTACCAGCGCGGTTGGCTCGCGGCGGACGTACACGGCTCGTCGCCGCGCGTCGGCGGCGGACCAAATCCAGAAGGGCGCCTGCAGCCAGCGTCGCTGGCAGTCGAGATTGGGAACCGGCTGGGCGTGATTTCGGATGCGATGAACTCGGCGATACTCAACCAACGCGGTGTTGTAGGCGTCGACGAAGCGCGGCATATTCAGGAAAATGTGGCATGCGAAGCGGCGGAAGGCTTCCGTTTGACACATTTGACTCTGAGGAAGCTCCAGGCTGTCGTGGCCCCACGAGAGTTCCGCAAGATGCCTCGCTTGGGCTAAACTTGCGCCGATGCGGCCGGTGACGCGATAACGCTCGATCGACGTCGGCCACCACTCGTCGAGCATGCGGGACGCCAAAAGCGTCGTTGTCTCCGTATGAACGCGCTGAGCGAACGATCGCCATACGTCGGCGTCGACGACGCTGCGCTCTTCCCACGGAACAATCTCGGCCGGGCGATCGAATTCGACCGAGGCGAATCGCGGGTGGCTTAACGTGCCGGACGGAACGCGGATGGACGTGTTTCGACACGCATCGCCGTCGATGACGAGGTTGAGCGCCACGCCGCCTATCGAACGTGCCAGTGCAACGGCGGCAAAGTTTTTCAGCCAGACGCCCGGATGCACCATCTCGGGCTGGTGACCGGTGAGGATCAACGGGCGATCGTCGACGGCGCCCGCGCCGACGCGAGCGGAGGCGGGGTGGTACGTCGCAACGTAGTTGGCGGCGCGCGAATTGACTTCTCGACGTGCGAGCGCCGCGAACTGGGGCAGGGGCTGCCCGCCAATATCGAGGTCGGCGCGTGCGCGCCAAGCACAATTCGCAGCGACGAGGTCGCCTAGCGCGGTCCACGGAGGGGACACGAGCTTCTGCCCGCTTTCGGCCGGCGCACGATAGCGGGCGTACTGTTGCACGAGAAGATTGTTCCACCAGACCTACGAACAGCCCTGAAACATTTCGGTGCAGGTAATTGTCGCAACTGCGCCGGGCGGCGGGCTGGCCTTGAAAGGCGTCATTGCGCGTTCGACTACCGAGTGATAGTAAGCCAGTCGCTTCGCGGCGTCGTCGAGCGCTCCGCCGAAGCTTCGTTCTTCCTCCAAGTAAATCAGCGGCACTGGCGCCTCGATAATTCGCAGTCCGTGGCACGCGGCCTGAACCCACAGCTCCAGCGGCATCGCGTAACCCGTTTCGGTGAGCTGAAGCTTCTTGAGCGCCTCGACGCGATAAGCCTTGAATCCGCAGAACGCGTCCGTGAGCTTCAAGCCCAGCCGGGCGTTTAGCTCATCGGTGACTTGAAGATTGATCCGGCGGCGATCGGCAGGCGCCTGCCGCGCGGATTCGTCGAGATCGAGGTAGCGGCTGCCCGACACGATGTCCGCGTTCACGCAAGCCGCTGCGAGGCCGGCGATGCGTTGCGGCTCGTGCTGACCGTCGCAGTCGATCGTTACCAGGACATCGTAACGATGGTCGATGGCGTAATCGAAGGCTGTCTTAAGGGCGGCGCCGTAGCCGCGGTTTTGCGGATGGGAGACGACCGTCACGTCGCTGCGACGCGCCAACAGCTCGCGCGTCCCGTCGCTTGAACCGTCGTCGACCACCAGCACGTCGGCGGCGTTTCGGACGACCTCGTCCAGAACGGCGGTGACATGCTGCACTTCGTTGAACACCGGCAAGGCGGTCAAATATCGCACGCCGGCGGGGGCGTCCGTGTTGGAGCGTTTATTTCTCATGGGTCTCTCGAATTGCTCGACTGCCGTGGTTCGATCTCAAGCCGCATAGCAACCTCTGCACTACGCCGCGCGAGACCGATCGGTTCGCACCGTACTACTTCCTCGGCAATCCGTGCCCCAGCTAGTGCCCATTTTATTGAGGGCTGCGCGGCGAATGAGCCGTCGTTCAACAAAATGTAGCCCCGGGCTTTGCCCGGGGGTAGCGTAGCCTGCGGGAAAATCTTCCGTAATCCGAGCCGACCCCCGGCCAGAGGCCGGGGCTGCAAAGGCTCATTCGCTGCGCAGCCGTCATTAGACGTGAGCCTAGCGGGGTCAACGCTCGGAGGTGCCACGAGGTTGGTCCTTCGGAGCGAAGCGAAAAATGACTCAGTAGAGTCGCTACACCACTCGCAGCGGGTCGCGTTCGCTACTGCTCGCCCAGACGGTAACGCTCGACAACTGGTCCGTCAAATAGTCGGCCAGAGACAGCAGGGCGAACCGCTCGCTGGCGAAGTGCCCGGCGAGAATTAGGCCGATGCCGCGGGCCTCGGCTTCCAGGCACGTGTGAAAGCTAGTTTCGCCCGTGACGAGCACGTCGCACTCGGCCGCCACGGCGGCGTCGAGAAACGACCCGCCGCTGCCGCACGCGATGGCGACGCGCAGCACTGTCTCGTCGTCGCGGCCCGCGACGCGGAGGCTGTCGATATTGAGGAATTGCTTGGTGCGCTCCGCCAACTCGCGACGGGTCAGCGGCTCGCCGATCAAACCGTACCGGCCCGAGCCCTCGTCGGGATCGCGCCCGGCCGACGGTTTGAGCGGCATGATTTCTTGCAGTCCCAATCCAATCGCCAAATGCTGATTGATGCCTGCCGACGCCGAATCGAAGGCGGTGTGCGGACTGTATAAGGCGATGGAATGGCGGATTATTTGCAACAGCAAACGGCCGACCGTCGTGCCGGACGTGATCGCCTTCACTGGACGGAAGGGCAGGGGGTGATGAGCGACAATGAGATTGGCGCCACGGTCGATCGCTTCGGACACCGTGTCGGCGGTGACTGTCAGGCAGGTCATCACGCGCTCGGCAGGCCACTCGGCGTCGCCCACCAGCAGCCCAACGTTGTCCCACTCCTCGGCTAGTGCGAGGGGCGCCAGTTGCTCGAGGACGTGGGCGACTTCACCGACGGTGGGCATGGGTGGGGGGACTGGGGATTAGGGACTGGGGAATAGACAAAAGCGGATCGAGACGCTTACTGTTCTTGGGCTAGCGGGTGGCCTTGAGCATAAATCATTTACTCCCCAGCCCCCAGCCCCCTCTGCTCAGGAGAACGGCAAAGTCTCGCGCGCACTGTCATTCTGAGGTACTCCGAAGAATCTGGCCGGACTCTTCGGAGTACCTCAGAGTGACAGCTTCCGGACTTTGCAGTTCTCCCCCTCTACTGCTCGACCACGAACCGGTGGTTGAGCACGCGGGAGCCGTCGACTTCTTGGGCCCGGAGCCAGAATTCGGCCCCTAAGAACTCAGCGCCGTCGGGGTAGTGGTAGATCTTCACGTCGGGATTACTTCCCAAGCGAAACACTTGCGTACGCTGCGGTCGGCGGCCTGGGGCGAACAGCTTGCACTTGAGGTCGACCAGCGGACCGCCGTTGTTGATCATGCGTTGCTCGACGACGAGCGTGCCGTCCTCTTCGAGCCGCGTGGCGGTTTCAAGTTGCAGTTGGCCGTCGCCGACGGTCAGCGTGCGGAACACGCTGAAGCGATACTGCCGATCGGCCTCCACGACAAAATCGGCGCGGATGGGGGCCGTGCCGCTGGTCGCGTCGAACGGCAGCGCGACTTCAAACGGCCGAGCGATCGACTCCTCCGCGGCAAGCTTGAAGTCAATCTTCGCCGGCGAAACCTGCCAACCCTCGGGCGCCACCAGCTCAACGGTCCCGCCCACGCCCTGGGGAAAAGTGTTTTGAATGCGTATCTCGTTCTTGTGCGTCGCACCGAAAACGCTCGGAACGTGCTCGGTGGCGAACTTCGCCGTCATCCGCCACCGCGCGATGGACGGGTTCACGCCAATCGCGAATCGCGGCGACGGCGCCACTTCCAGCACCTGCTCGCCGTCGAGGTCCGCCAACTTCTGTTCGCGGCCCCACACGTCGAGCACCCGCACGTCGTCCCCCAGGTGAACGACTTCCTGCGTGGGCCGCTCGCTCCAGACGACCATCACGACGTCGCCCGAGGGCGATTGAAACAGGCGATTGTGGCTGCCGTTGGGCAGCCGTATGCTGCCGAGGTACGTGGCGGCGCCGAGCAACGATGCGGTCGTGCGCCACGGCAGCAACAGCTCGCCAGGCTCGCCGCGATCGGACATCAGGCCGCGATCGTCGTCGAACGGGCGGGCGATGAAGATCGCGTCGGCGCCGTGAATTTTCCCGGCGAGCATTTGCTCGACCAAGTCGCGGGCCCGCGTTTCCAGGTCGTAGTCGAGACGCGAGAGCGGCTCGATCAGCACCCAACGGCCGATGTTTTCGCGCGCGGGCAGGTCGAGATACGCACCAAGCTCCTCGCCCGTGAGAGCGGGGCTCGCCGAGAATTGCTGAAACTCCCACGTTGCCTTTTGCGAGCCCGCGGAGAGCTGATTCCACGACCAACCGACGCCCATGTTCACCTCTTGCCCGAACCGAAACAATTTTTCGCGCAAGGAGCTTAGCTCGCCTTCGAGGTCGGCGAGCGCCGACAGACTGTCATCGTAATCGTCTCCGAGTTGCCACCAGCGAATGCGAAGCGAGAGCCGCGTGAGCACCGGGTCCAACAGCGGCAGCCACGCCGCCGGGTCGGCGGAGATCGTCTCCGCAATGGCAGCGTCGGGGCTCAGCGATTTTACCAGTTCTGAATCGGCCGGCGGGCGGTCGACCACGCCGACCACTTCTATATCTTCGGCGGCCAGCTTCTCCGCGAGAACGATAAGGTCGTCGCCGCGCTGGGCTTCGGCCTGGCTGTACCACACCGGTAGCTTCACCCAGTGCACGCCCACCCGCGGCAGGAGTTTGGCGAGATCGTTGAAATCCATCGGTATGTCGTCGCCGGCGAGCGACCAACCGAACTCTCCTCGGACGGGCCGGGCCAACGGCGGGGCCAACGCGATGTTGATCACGTCGCGCTCGAGCAGACCCTCCGTGGTTTCCGGCGTGACGCGTACCTGGTAATAGCCATGCTTGCGGATCGGCAGGCGCCAGGACGCGCTTCCCGCATACGCCGGCTTCTGGTTCGCCGCGGACTCGACAGGTTCGGACGCCCGATCGCGTCGCTCGTTAATCAACCGACCGTCGAGCCGGACGCGGCTGTGTTCCAGTCGCTCCTTGGAGGCGTCGAGGAGTTCGAAGAGGATATCGGGATCGCTATCGAGAATTCCCGATAAATCGCACGTCACCACAACCTCGTCATCGTCCGTATACACGTTGAACGCGCTGTTGGTCGTCACCTTCATCTTCGGCAGGCGGCCCATCCAAACGTGGTCGATGGCGATGGCGCCGCTCAGATCGGGCCGCTCGCCTGGCGCCACGACTAGCACGACGCGCGCTAAGCTCGTTTTCGGATTGGTCGGGTTCACCAGCTCCGTGTGCGAATCGAGCCAACCGTCGGTCGCGGCGACCCACGGGCCCGCGGCGGTTTGCAGCACGTTCTTCTCTTCGTCGCAAAACTCCAGGCGGATCTGAGCCCTCGCGAACTTGAGCCCCGTCACCCGCAGCCGCGATTCGACCGCGTAGCTGTAGTTGTCCGACACCGCGGCGCAGGGGCTCCGCACTTCGGCTCCGCCGCCGTTCGCGTGGACCGTAAGGCATTGACCCGAGGCCGTCGATGCGTCGGGCTCGATGGCGACCGTCACGTACTGCGGCAGCTTCGGCCCGAATACGCGCTGCCAATTGTCCGGCCAATTGTCGTAGTTGACGTCCCAGGCGCGGCCGAAGTCGCAACGAAACACCTCCACGGCGTCAGGGCGCCGCGGTTGGCTATCCGGAACCGCCGGTGCGGCTACAATCAGAAGGCTTGCCAGTAGGCTTAATGATGCGGACATGGCCAACGCGGGGAGAATTCGCCAATGATCGGCGTGAGGGTTGCCGTACAGACGAAATGCCTCGCACAACCGCTTAGGCAAGCATTGCATACGGCGGGCAGCCTGGGCGCCGAAGGAGTGCAGATCGACCTCCGCGAGGAACTGCCGGCGGCCGAACTTTCGGACACCGCGCTGAGGCAACTGCGCAAAGTGCTGGATGATCTGAATCTGCGGGTTGGTTCGACGGCGTTTCCGACGCGGCGGGGCTACGCGAACCCGCAGGATTTGGAGCAGCGGCTCGAGGCGACCGTCCAGGCGATGCGGGCCGCGTCGAAGCTCGCCGCCCGCGTGATGGTCGTGACGCTGGGATCGCTGCCGCTGGCCGACGACCCGAAGCGGTCGACGCTGCTGGAGGCGATGACCACG
>JBGSYU010000240.1:0-18271 GCA_041750715.1 Lacipirellula sp. | reverse complement strand
CGCCGGCATCGCCGCGGTCGTCGGCGCCACCCTGTTGGGCGTCCGCCTCTTCGACGCTCCCGCTGGGCAATCATCCGTCCTCGCCGAGAAGGCAGTTGATCCCGGCAACCAGCCGCTCTCCGTCGCCACCTTGTCGCGCGCCGCCGATTGCATCTGGACCCGCGGCGCGGCGAGGTGTTCCCTGGGTCAAGACCTCGACAAAGGCCAAATGCTCGACCTCCAATCCGGATTGGTCCAGGTTACCTTCGACAGCGGCGCCGAGATCGTTCTCCGCGGCCCCAGTCGCTTCCGCATCGACGGACCCATGCGAGGTCTGCTCTACGATGGCAGCGTCACCGCCGTCGTGCCGCGCCAGGCCTCCGGCTTCACCATCCGCTCGACTCATGCCGAGGTGATCGACCTCGGCACCGAGTTCGGATTTAGCGTTGCCAAAAGCGGCGAGGCGCAAGTTCACGTCTTCAAAGGCGAAGTCATCTCACGACGGCTGGACGGGCGAGGTCTGGCTAACGGAGAATCGCTTCGACTCACCGAGAATCAGGCGGCGTTGTTCCCCGGCACGCTGCGGAAGGCTACGCGGATGGCGGCCGACGAAGCCCGCTTCGCCCGCACGATTCCGCCCCTTTGGAACGAGTCGGAGGTTCAGCCGCTGCCAGTGATGCACGACTTGGCGTTCTGGCTGAAGGCGGACCTCGGCGTGCAGGTCGACGATCGACGGAGAGTGATCGCGTGGCAAGACTTGGCCATTGACGATAATCGCACCGCCGAAGACGCCTTTCAACCCGCCGAGCCCGCGCGACCGCTCCTGGTCCTCCGAGCGTTGAACGGGCTACCCGCCGTCCGTTTCGATGGCCGTTCGACTTATCTCAGCACGACGCCGATGGCCACCTCGGACGACCAAACCATCGTCGCGGTGTTCCAATACGCTGCGGTTGACGCCAGCGCCGCAGCGCGCGACGACCCGAACGACGGCGCCGGGCACATTCTCAACTATAACGGCCCGCCGAGTCGGTACTTAGCTACTACCTACGAGCCGGGCGTGTTGCAAATTGGCCACCAGATCGGCGACGCGCCACGCCTCGATCCCACGACGGTTTCAGCCAAAGCCTATTCCGGCCGCGAGAGCGACGTCGACGTCAGCACCGGTTGGCTCACTTCGAATCCGCTTGGTTACGGCAAGCCTGCCGTCGCCGTCTACGTCTACGATAACACGCGCAACCGCAGTTCGCTCTTTATCAACGGCGTCCGCCGCGGCGATTCCTCCGCCCGCACGCCGGTGGCCATCAACTCGCGAAAAGTGATCGGCAAGCACGGTATCTTCGACCAGTGGTACTTTTCCGGCGATCTCGGCCAACTGATGATCTTCAACGCAGCGCTCTCCCAGGCAGAGGTCGGCGCCCTCAGTCGCTCTCTTATGAGCGACTACGCTATTTCAACCGCTGCTGGCGGTGCGCGCTAAACCCGTCGCCTTCGCGCCAGGGCCATTTGCTTTTTGGGTTCTTCCGGAGATTTAATGGGTAGGGCCGATGATGACTTCTTCGGGGATGATGGCGGAAGGCCATAGTCACCTCTTCGAGCCAATCGCATAAGTTTGTCCTTCAGCCAAAGCGTCCTGGAGCCCTACGGTCCCTAGGGCGTCGCCCTGGGCTAGGGTGAGTCAGGCCTTCGGCCAAGCAGAGCCATTGAATTCCCCGAGGAACCTTACTTCTAACCATCAGACCGCGGGCAGGTCTAATCGAATGCCACCTCCTCGCGATCCTCTCGTCCGATAGCGGATCAAGCGCTTGCGGTAAAATCGTGCTGGATACGCCACGCTTTCCGATCCCGATCAATCGCCAAAGGCTGCCGTGACGGCTTCCTCGGTCTCTATCCCATAATCGCCCTGCTCGTTCATCCATTCGGCAAGCTCGGCCCTCAGTCCGGCCAGCCGTTCGGCATGGCTCGGATCGTCGGCCAGATTGTACTGCTCATGGTCGTCGCTTCGCAGGTCGTAGAGTTCCTCGAGCGGGCGGCGGTGATACCGTGCTACCAGGCCCGCCGCATGCGCGTCAGTCTTCGCCCGCTCCAACCAGGATTGCCAGTAGTGGTTCCCATCAACGTCTTTGCCCCGATCGATGTGCGTGTGATGCTCAGACTTTGGCTGCAAGTTCAGAATAAACTTCCAACGCGGCGTGCGGACGGAGCGGATGGGATAGGCGTTCATCCGTCCGTCGCCACTGTGCGTGGTGAAAATGCGATCGCGGTGCTCCGCCTGTCTTCCTAAAAGCACCGGCGCGAACGAACGACCGTCTAGCCCGGGGGGCGCAGCGCCCCCGGCCAGTTCGACGAGCGTTGGGAGGACGTCGACCAAGGACGTCATGGCGCCGCTGGTTCTTCCAGCGGGAATGACGTCTGGCCACACGGCCGTTAAGGAAACCCGTACGCCGGCGTCGTACAGATTCCACTTAGCAAACGGCCATTGCGCGCCCTGGTCGCTAAGCTGCATGAATACCGTATTCTTCCCCAGCTGCGAGAACGCGGCGTCGTAGAGCAAACCGACGTCGGAGTCCATACGCTCGACAGCGGCCAAGTATCGGGCGCGCCAGTCGCGCGTTTCAGGGGTGTCGACGTGAGTCGGCGGCAGCGAAAGCGTTGCGACCTCAGCGCCGGGGGCCGGTTCGGGCCACGGCACGTGCGGCCAGTTCGTGCCGACCATGAGGCACAGCGGCTTGGCGTCCCGCCTCCGCCGCAAGTACTCCAGGGCGGCCGTCACGCAGGCGTCATTGTGAAAGTCATCGTGGCTCACCAGATCGAATCCGTACTCGACGCCCTGCCCATAATGGGCCACCTTGCCGAAGGCGACGACCTCGTAGCCCAGTTCCCGCAGATAAGCCGGCAACTTCTTCAGATTCTTGCGTGGCGGCTGATGGTTCAACATTGCGCCGTTTCGCAGCGGCATCAGTCCGGTGAGCAAGGCGGCCCGGCTGGGCGCGCATGTGGGCGACGCAGCGAACGCGTGAGTGAGCCTCATCCCATCCCCGGCAAGCCGCGTGAGGTTCGGCGTGAGCGCGTTCGCCGATCCCGTCACGGAAGAATCGAGATACCCATGGTCGTCGGAAATGAATACGACGAGATTCGGCCGCTCGGCAGCGATAGCGACGTGCGGATGCAACGTCACAACAACCAGTAAAACGGCGGCGATACTGCGCAGAAGGGCCATGCGGCTTCCGGAGGCTAAGGGGCGCGGCTAAAGCAAGCGCCGTGCGTCATCGCGCCATCGGCTGCTTAAGTGCGGGTTTGCAATTCCCCACGCCATCCTTTCCAATCGCGGAAGCGTGATCGACTTATCGATTTACACAGTATCTGCCACCTCGAACATACGGTCAATGACTTAACATGCCGGCAAAAACAATGATGAACGAGCGAGTGAACGTGAGCCCGACACGACGCCCACAGCCGCTTTACGCCGCTTGGCTGGTAGGCTCCGTTCTCATCGGGATGGTATTGGACGTTACCATTAGCGAGGTTCAAAGCGCCGAACCGTCGCATCGCAAGAACGTCCTCTTCATCGCCGTCGACGATCTGCGACCGCAGCTTCATTGTTACGGGCACGATGAGATGGTAACGCCCAACATCGATCGGCTGGCCGCGGAAGGACGGATGTTTCGCCATCACTACGTGCAGGTTCCGACGTGCGGCGCCTCGCGATGTGCCATGCTCACGGGACGATATCCTTCGCAACCAGGTCTCTACGATAACGAAGCGTTTGCAACGTTGCCGCGCGAGAGGCCGGCGATCGCGTCGCTGCCGGGGTTGTTCCGCGCCAGTGGCTACAGGACGGTAAGCATCGGCAAGATCACGCACTCGCCGGACGGCCGGCGGGACGATGGGCAGGACGAATTGCCGTTTTCCTGGGACAAAACGGGGGTTCCAGCCGGCAAGTGGAAAACGGGCTGGGACGCGTTTTTCGCCTACGCCGACGGATCGACGCGGGTTCCGGGGCAAACGCCGGCCACGGAACGAGCCGACGTATCCGACGACGGCTATCCCGACGGATTGATTGCCGACGCTGCCATCGCGGAGCTAAAGGTATTACAAGGCCAACCGTTTTTCCTCGCCGTTGGATTCTTCAAACCCCACCTTCCGTTCAACGCGCCGGCGAAGTATTGGGATCTCTACGATCCCGCGGCGCTTCCCGCGGCGTCGAACCCTCAGCCGCCGCTCAACGTCGACCCCGCGATCAGCCTGCACAAGAGCGGTGAGATGACGCCTCGGTATACGGGGTTGAAGGAGCCGGGAGTCGTCTCGGAGGCGGAGGCGCGTAGGCTTCGGCACGCCTATCGAGCCTGCGTGAGTTACGTCGACGCGCAAATTGGCCGCGTTCTTGAGGAGGTCGAGCGCCTCGGAATGCGCGAGAATACGATCGTCGTTCTGTGGGGCGATCACGGCTGGCATTTGGGCGAGCATGGCGTTTGGGGCAAACACACGTTGCACGAAGTCGCCTTGCGGAGTCCGCTAGTCGTTTGCGTGCCGGGCATGCCGGCGCCCGGCGCGGCGACCGACGCCCTGGTCGAATCGGTCGACATCTTTCCGACGCTCGCGGAGCTATGCCAGTTGCCGGCGCTTGAAGACGTGAGCGGGAAAACTTTCGCCGCAGCGCTGAACGATCCCGCGGCGGCCGGCAAGGACGCCGTGGTCGGATTCTGGGCCGGCGGCCGAGCCCATTCGATCCGCACGCCGCGTTACCGTCTCACGCAATGGACGACGCGAGGCAATCCGTCGCAGCTCGCGCAAATCGAGCTTTACGATCATCAAACCGATCCGAACGAGACTCGCAATATCGCGGCCGATCACCCGGAGATTGCCGAACGGCTTGCTTCGGAACTTCGGGCCAACGCGCCTTTGTTAAGAGAGCGCTAAGAACTGCTTTCTGGTTTCTAGGTAGCGTGCTGGCCGATGTTCCTATCGAAAGCGCACTCGGCGGCGGCGTAAGTGACGTTTTAGTAGAGGTTTAAGGCTCTGCTCCCCTGGGGGAGGCTCAATCCCTCCTCCTGCCCGGCCCTTCGACGGAGGGGGATTTGCGCCCCTGCTGGTAACGAGTTACCAGTTTCTTAGAATTTGGCCGCGGAAATTGGTCCGGTCGGAGAGTGTTCTATTACTGGGCGCACTAGCGTTGCGGCCGGATCGACTCGTCATTGGCCGCTTGCGCAGAAGTTTCACCGCCGTTTTCAAGGTACACGGTCTCGTCTCATGGACGGCGTTCCACCCACGGATGACGGCGCTTCAAGCCTTGCGAAGGGTGAGCCCGACCGCGAAGAGTTTGCACGCCTATTCGCCCGCCACGCACGGCAACTTTACGCCTTTACCATGACGCTCGTCTTCTCGCATCACGACGCCGAAGAAGTGTTTCAAAACACCAATGTGATCCTCTGGGACAAGTTCGCCGAATTTCGGCCCGGCAGCAACTTCTTCGCGTGGGCCAGCCGCATCGCCTATTTCGAGGTGCTCAACCTGATGAAGCAACGTCGCGTGCCCCTATTAAGCGACGAAGCCATCGACGCTTTGGCGAGCGAGGCCACAGCCCTTTCGGATCAATCCACCGCCCGTATGGACGCCCTTAGCGAGTGCCTATCGCGGCTGACCCCCGCTGACCGTGAGGTCATCCAGGACCGCTATTTCTACCAGCGACCGCCTAAACAGATCGCGGCAATGCACTCGCGCTCGCTGGATTCGGTGTACCGAGCGCTAAATCGCATTCACAAGCTACTGCTCAACTGCGTCCAGCGGAGTTTGGCGGAGGAAAGTCGATGAGCAATCTCTACGGCGCGCAGCGCGAAATCCGGGACATCTTGATCGCGGCGAACGCTGGCGAAGCCACTGAGTCGCAATTTCGGCGACTGGACGAATTGGTGTGCAGCGATCGACGGCTGGCCGCCTACAGCGCACGCCTCCTCGATCAACAGGCGGCGCTCGCATGGCAAGCCGCCAGACCGGACTCGTCGTCCGTTTCACGCCATGACGGGCCCGCCGCCGAGCCTCGCGCGCACGTCGCGCCGCCGGCGGAACAGAACGGTTCGCGCCGTACCGCGCTCAAGCCATGGTTCACGGCCATTGCTGCCGGGGTGGCGTTCGCGATGGGCGCCGGGCTGACGGGTCTGGCGTGGTTGGGTTCCGAATCGGACCGTCTGGCATTACCGTGGAGCGCCGACCAAAAGACCTCGTCGACGGAAATCGCCCCGTACGAGGCGCAGTTAATCCGCTCGACGGCGTGCTTGTGGGATCCATCGTCCGTGGGCTCGCGCCAAATTGGAGCCGAGCTTAGCAGCGGCGAATCGCTCGACTTGCTTGAAGGGCTGGCAGGCGTCGAACTCAATTGGCCGATGCGCGGCAGCGCCGTGCTGTCGCTCGAAGGGCCCGCCGCCATGATCCTTACCGCCGAGGGCATGCCGACCCTGCGGTTCGGCAAGCTCACCGCGAACATCACCGCGAACGGCCGCCCCTTCATCCTGGAAACGCCCGTCGGTCGGCTCGCGATTGCCGACTACGGCTCGATCGGCGTCTCGGCGTTCGGCAACGACGCCGAGATTCACGTGTTTGACGGCTCGGCTTCGCTGGAATCGACGTGGCTCGCGCCCGGCATGCGCACCGCCGACTCGATGCGCGTCGCCGCCGGCGAGGCCGTTCGGATTCACGCCGGCGAGGATGGCAAGATGTCCTTCGAGCGCCGACCCGCAGAGCAGGCGTATTTCGTCGCGCAGGTCTCGATGGCGTCCGATGCGCTGGTGGTGCCGAACGATTACGTCGCGGCGGTCAAGCGCGACAAACCGATCGGATACTGGCGACTCGAGCAGGACGCTTGGCCGCTGGCGCCCAATGAAATGGGAGCCCAATTCGAGTGTCACGTCAACGGTTCCATCGGGCGCACGGGTCGCCCGGGCAATCAGGCGCTCGAGTTCGGCGTGACCGACCAGGGCGGGGACCTGCTATGCAGCGAAGTCTTCGACGACGTGATTCACGACAGCTATTCGCTTGAAGTCTGGATCAAGCCCAGCCATTACCACGTGGGCGCCGTCGTGTCGTTGGTCGGCGATCCCGAACCGGAAACTGGCGTCATTCCGCACGGCATGCTGCTCGAGCTGGGGGGCTCGGGCCGCATGCCGACGGCGGTGCACCACCCGGGCCGGATTAGATTCCTGCACCGCAGCCCAGCGAGTGACGACCGCGACGCGGGAACGTCCTGCTATTCGGTCGATTCGTACGCGCTGCGCCGGTGGCAACACCTGGTAGCCGTCAAAGACGGATCGACGATGAAGCTGTACATCAACGGCCAGTTGGCGGGTGAAGGCGAGGATACAAACAAGCTGCCGACCGGGCTGCGACTGCTCGTCGGCCGGTTGTATCCGAACTCCTCCAGCAGCGTGCGTCCGTTTATCGGCCAGCTCGACGAGCTGGCGATTTACGACCGAGCGCTGACGCCCGAGGAGATCGCCAAGCATTTCCATCTCATCAGGCCCAAGTTGGCGCCCAAGACAAGCATCTGAAGGAACTAAGCGGGTATGGCCCTGAGCTACCGTAGAAAATCGAAGCTTCGCACCGCGTTCACCCTGGTGGAGCTGCTGGTGGTGATCGCCATCATTGGCGTACTGGTTTCGCTCTTGCTCCCCGCCGTGCAAGCAGCCCGCGAGGCGGCGCGGCGTTCGCAGTGCCAGAATAATCTGAAGCAGTTGTGCCTTGCGGCGCTCAACTACGAGGGAGCTAACGAAGCGCTCCCCCCCGGCCGCTACGGCTGCGACACAGGAACGTCGAACTGTCAGCCCATCGAGTGGAGTCGCGGCGCGAGCGGATTCCTGGTCCTGCTGCCGTTCATCGAACAGCAATCGCTGTTCGCGTCGATCGACTTTAAGGACGGCCCTTGGAAGACTCCCGACAACACCTGCGAGCGCGACGACGGTTCCGGCACGCACGGCAAGAATGCCAAGCTCATCGCCACGCCGCTCACCGCCATGAATTGTCCTTCGGACATGAAGGAGCAGTTCGTCCAGTTCAAGAGTCGGGAGGAAGCGACCGGCAGCTATGCGTTCTGTTCCGGCACAAAGGGTGCGCCGAACGGCTCCGGATTCAACGCCAAGTATCGCAAAAACGGGGCCAATGGCGTCTTTGTGTATATCGAAGGTACGAAACGACATGGGACGCCGCTTAAGGAGATCACCGACGGCACGTCCAACACCATCTTCCTCGGCGAAACCGTCGACGGCCATCTCGCGGAGACGCGAAATCGCTGGACGGCCGCCGGCAGGTACGTCGACAGCTTCCGCCAGACGCAGTTTCCCATGAACACTACGACCGAACTGGCCGACGGATACGTTTCGGGCGGATACGAAGCGGTCGGCGCGTTTGCGAGTCGCCACGCGGGCGGGTCGCAGTTCGCCTACGGCGACGGCCGCGTTCAGTTCATCAGCGAGGACATTGCCATCGGCCTGTACTGGGCCGCGTCGACCCATGCCGGCGACGACGATGTGGAGGGCCGCAGTGAACCGTAAATCACCACGTTATCCGGTCGCCGCGACGGCCGGCTTCATGCTGGCGCTCGCCGCCTTCGCCGGCTGCGGCGACGGCCGGCCGGAACGGGTTCCGGTCCTCGGGCAAGTGCTGATCGACGGGGCGCCGTTGACGCACGGCAGCATCCTCTTCCATTCCAAAGAACATCGGCCCGCGTACGGCGAGCTCGGGCCGGAGGGTCGTTTCCAGTTGTCGACGTACGAATTGGGCGACGGCTGCGTGCTGGGCAGCCACGCGGTGAGCGTCAATAGCGCGGAAGTGCTAGGCCCCACGAGCACCCGCTGGCACGCCCCCAAAAAATACCGCAACGCCGGCAACTCCGGGCTCGTCGTTTCAGTCGACGAGGCGATGGACCCGGTGCAAATTCAACTTTCCTGGGACGGCGGCAAGCCGTTCATCGAACGCGTCGAGGGAGGAGGCGACTGATTATACGCAAACGCGGCGATTCGTAATCGACGCGGACGAACGAGGCAACGACTTAAGCGAACGTTACTTGACATCCACTGATTCCTTTTCTGGGAGATATGACTAATGAGAGTGAACCTAACAGCCCGGCTCTCCACCGCGCTGGCAATCGTCATCGCCGCGAGCGCCGCCGGCGTTCAAGCGGCGCCAATCACATTGTGGCGTACGTTCAAAGCCACTCCGGCCACGGTCGTTGATTCCGGACAAGGAACCAGCAGTCCGGTGTTCGGCAACACGACGACAACGGCGGCCGGGTCGCGTTTGATTGGCTACTTCACGCCGCAGACGCTCGTGAACGTCGGCGATAAGATTAGCTTAACGTACACGGTCAGTTTCAACGACGCCGTGGGCGTCGCCAACGGCGGCGATAATTTCCGTTACGCGCTGTTCGACCTCAACGGCGAGACCGCGCCGGCGGCTGAGAATACTGCGAGCAACGGGTCGACCGATACCAACTCCTTTCTCGGCTATTGGGCCGGGGTGAAGACGGGCACGGGCGCTGCGGGAAGTCTCCGCGAGCGATTCGATACAACTAATAACGACATGTTCGCCAACGCGAGCGCCAGCGCCAATCTGGGCACAATCGATGGCACGAACGTGACCTTCACCGGTCAGGTGAACGGCGCCGGGACCGTCACGCTCTATACGGGCGAGTTGACGATCACTCGAACGGCCACGGGAGTGGACCTGTCGGGCGGATTTAGCGGCAACGGCGGGGCGAATACCTTTGCGGCATCGGAGGCATCGCCGATTAGCCTCACCTACGGCGCCGTGGGCTTCCTCAACGGCGGCGGCATCAGCGCCGATCAGGTGCGCTTCCAGAACGTCGACGTCACCTATACGCCGATTCCCGAGCCGGCCACATGGGCGCTCGCGGTCGGATCGATCGTCGGCGGAGCGATCGCGCGTCGTCGCAAGCGATAGTTTGGATTAACGCCGGAGGCTCGCGGGACGATCCCCGGCCGCTCGGAATGAATGATCGCGGGACGGCCGCCCTAGCGCCGGCCGTCCCGCACTTTAACTTGGTCGACGACCCTCGGAACGGGTTATTCGACTCAACGGAACCAGAGATGGCGACAGGACGATATTTCGAGCTACGAGTGCTGCTGCTGGCGGTTTGCCTTGCGGCCGGAGCAGCGCATGAGGTGCGCGCCCAGGCGCCGATCGTCAAGTTCGTCAGCGTGCCCGACTTTATTAACATGGACTTCCAACTCGATGACCCGCGACTGATGAATCTCACCAATGCGCGCCAGGCGCAATTGGTGGCCGAGATCGCCGTGGGCGGGCCGCAGGCGAGCATCAACCCCAACGTCGGCAACTTCGTCGGCACCGTCGAGAATGGCTATTACGGCGCCTCCCAGGTGCTGCTAGAGGCGCTCGCGGCCGAGAACGCCGACTTCTTTACCGTCTCGGGCGATCTCAACTACGCCCGCTGGCCGAAGACTTCGCAGCTTCAAGGCGCCGGCGCGGCGAATCACATTCGCCAGCAGGCCGACACTTACTACGACGGCTGGATTCAGAACGTCGCAAACTATTCCGGCTTCGCCCTCGACGACGTATATACCATCGTCGGCGACCACGAGGTGGGCGACAACGACTGGGCAGGCAGCGCCAATCTCGACGCCAAGCGGGGTCTCATTCCCGTCTACCGCGAAGTCTACGTCGACAAGGTCGGCAACGAGGCCACGACCACCCAAGGCGCCTATGTGAACGCCCCGGCGGGCTTCGAGGGCCGCACATACGCCGTGCAGCGCGGCAATATTCTGCTGGTGGGCGTCGACCAGTTCGAGACCTTCACCGCCGGCGGCGCCTATACGAACGTCGGCAGCCAGATGGCCAGCGTGAAGATCGACGTCACGGGAACCCAACTGAGTTGGCTCGACGCCACGCTGACTCAAGCCAACGCCGACCCGACGATCGACCACATCATCGTGATGGCCCACGCGCCGATCGCCGGGCAGGATTTCGTCAAGGTGCAGGCGACCTCCAGCGGCCTGCGAAATGCGACCGACGAGAACGGCCCGCTCTGGCAGACGCTGGTAGATCACGGCGTTCACCTCTATCTGCCGGGCGAAGTCCACGCGGTGAGTATGCAGCAGGCCTACGACGTGATGCAGGTCATCACCGGCACGAACATTTTCCAGCCGCCCGATTTCGGCGTCACCAACGTCGGCTTCAATCTCAATGCGCCGATCGACGGCGAGCAGAATTACATGGTCGTCGAGGCCTACGAAGACCGCATCGACCTGACGATCAAGTCGATCGGAACGAAGATCTGGGGCAACCGCGGCTTCGGCAACGATCCGCTCAACGACGAGCCGTACAAGAACCGCGAAGCCCGCGTCGCCATCGCCGCGGCCCAGGCCGGTTTTCAGATCGTGGGCACGCTCTCGATCGACACGTCCGGCGCCAGCCCCGCGTATCGCAATCGCAGCGGGCTGTTCCTCTCGGACTGGTCGTTCGGAGCGCCGATCAACCTCGACCTCAATGGCGACGGCTTCATCGACGACGCCGACGCCCGCGACTATCTCAGCGGCCTGCACGTCGATCTCACCCAGCTCTCGCTGGTGGAAGCGTTCGCCAAGGGCGATATGAACGGCGACCGCAAGAACGACTACGACGACTTCCGGATTTTTAAGACGGCGTTTGAAATCGACCGCGGCGCCGGCGCGTTCGAGGCGGCCTGCGCCGTGCCGGAGCCGGCGACGGCGGGCTTGGTTATCGCCGGCTTGGCCGTTGTGCAATTCCGCCGACGCACAGGCGACGTGCGACACCATCTCTCGTCGACCACGCAGCACTAGAAACAGCAATTGAAATCCTTTTTTTTGGAGGCGCTTCCATGACGCGAATTTATTGGGGCAAAGCGGCGGCGGCGACCGCTCTGATGACTGGCTTGCTGGCGGGTGCGGCCCAGGCGGTTCCCGTGACGGATTATCGTACCTATCGCAGCGGTACGGCCAATGGAACGGCGCCTGCGCTGTCGGGCCAGAACACGAATAATCCCATCGTCGGCGATCTCTCGGGTACTGCAGCAGCTTCGGCTGGCATCCTCCTCGGTTATCTGCAGACCCCGGCCGTCCTGGGAGCGAACGTGGGAGATAAGATCACGTTCTCGTTCACCGCTCATTTCAATGACGCAACAGGACTGACTCCTTCGGGAGACAACTTCCGCTTCGCGTTGTTCGACCTCAACGGCGAGGCGAAGGAATCGGCCACCGGCGGACTCGGCGGCGGTCCTACCTATGCCACCGCCGGATCAGCCAACACCGATCAGTTTCGGGGCTTCTGGTTTGGCAACTTTGGCGGCGGCGGCGGCGGCAACGCCGGCAGCGTCCGCCAACGCTCGGCCGATTTAGTCGGCTCGACCAACCCGTTTACTAACAACGCCACCGACCCCGCCACCTCTGTCGGGACCGTCGGCGGCGACAACGTGGTGCTCACGAGCGACGTCAACGGCAATGGCGCTGGATTCGACTATACGGGCACGATGACGCTAACCCGCGCTACGGGCGGCCTCATCGATCTTTCCGGCACGCTCGTTGGAACGAACATTGGAGTAGGCGAGACGGATAACATCTTTATGTCCACTACCAGCGTGAGCGGATCCTCGACGTACGGCGCCGTGGGCTTCTTGATCGGCGGTCCATTGAACGTCGATCAAGTGCTGTTTACCGGCATCGACGTGAGCGTGATTCCCTTCGCTCCCCCGGAAGAAGACGCCGACTTCGACGGCGACGGCGACGTGGACGGCGCCGACTTCCTCACCTGGCAGCGGAACAATGGCTTGCCCGGTGACCAACCCGACGGCGACGCCGACGGCGACAGCTTCGTGGACGGCGATGATCTGGCCATCTGGAGAAGCGAATTCGGCATGCCGCAGTCGATTGTCGCCGCCCAGGCGATTCCCGAGCCGGGCGCCTTGGCGCTAGGCTGCGTCGCGCTGGCCGCGGGCGCCTGCCTGGGCGGCGTCCGCCGACGACGTTAGATGATAAGCTGCATGAAAAAGTTGCCGTCGTATCGCCATCGCCTGTTGATCGCGTCGGCCTTGATGGCGGCGACGTTGGCGGGCGGCGCGCGCGCTGCGCCGGTGACGGCGTGGCGCACGTTCAGAGCCACGACGGCCACCGTCGTCGATTCCGGCCAGGGAACCAACGCCCCCGTGTTCGGCAACACGACGACGACGGCGGCTTCGTCGCGATTTATCGGCTACTTCGCCCCGCAGACGCTCGCCAGAGTCGGCGATCGGATTAGCCTGACTTACGAAGTCAGCTTCAACGACGCCGTGGGCGTTGTCAACGGCGGCGATAACTTCCGCTACGCTTTGTTCGATAGCAACGGCGAAACCGTGCCGACGACGGTCAACACGGCGAGCGCCGGGTCGACCGACACCAACGGCTTTCTCGGCTATTGGGCGGGCGTGAAAACGGGCTCGGGAACGGACGGCAGTCTCCGCGAGCGATTCGACACAACCAATAACGACCCGCTCGCCAATGCCACCGCCACGTCCATTGGCTCGATCGACGGAACGAACGTCCCCATCGCCGGCGCCGTCAACGGCGTCGGCACCGCCCCGCTCTATCACGGCGAGTTGACCATTACCCGAACGATGACCGGCGTCGATTTGTCCGGTTCGTTCGGCGGCAATGGCGGCAGCAACACGTTCTACGCTTCCGAGCCGACGCCGATAAGTTTCACCTACGGCGCCGTTGGCTTCCTGAACGGCAACGGCCTAAGCGCCGATCAAGTGCTCTTCCAAAACGTCGACGTGTCCTACATCCCCGCCGCTGAGACGCTCACGCTGGAAATACTCGCCGTCGGGCCGCACGCGGGCGCCATGCGGTTGGTCAACAAGACCGACGCCGCGATCGACTTTTCGTACTACGAAATCCGCAGCGACGCCGGGTCGCTCGACGCCGTCGGATGGCGCAGCCTCGACGACCAAAGCCCGATTTCGCCGCCGCTTGGCTGGGGCGAATCGCCCGCTTCGGACGAGCATCTGCTCTCGGAGGCGCTGATCCTCGGCAAGACGACGCTGGCGCCCGGCGCCGCGCTGCCGCTGGGGCGCGGGTACGCAGGGCCGACGAACGATCTGCGGCTGGGCGTGGGCGACGGCGTGAATCGGCTGTACTTCGGCGACGTCGTGCTGGTCCAACCGGGCGACTTCGACGGCGACGGCGACGTCGATGCGGCCGATCTCGCCCGTTGGAAAGACGGCGTCAGCCTGACCGGCGATTTCGCCGACGCCGACTTCGACGGCGACAGCGACGGCGCCGACTTCCTTGCGTGGCAACGTAATCTTTCAGCTTCTTCCGCGGCCCCCTGGCAGGCCATCGTCCCGGAAGGCGGCTCGTGGCAGCTCATCGTGAATGCAACGGTCCTACTCTTTATGACCCGCGCTCACCTATCGAGCTTAACTCGACGCGACCTAGCGGTCCTGCTACTCCAGCGCCGGTGACTAACTCACGTCCGATGCGCCCAAACTCGATACCTAGCCGCCCAGTGACGCTTCGGCAGCGGTCGTCGGGCGTCGAATGGCTGCCGCGGCAGATTGAGCATCGCCTGCCGATCCTCGGGGAGCGGCTGCCGGTTCGTTCCCGTCTTGCAATTTCTTTTCGAGACGGGCGTCGTCGGCTGATAGCGCACGCTGCAAATTCTGTGGATTCGCCTGAAAGTCCGCAATCCGTGCCGAAAATGACCGCCGAACTGCGGTCGGCGGAACGGACACACTAGCTCTTGGCCAGCGAACAGTTCGACACGCTGCTGTATGGACAAGGTGCTCATCGAGCGTTGGCGGCGGCCCAGTCGCTGGCGGCGGCGTGGCGCTGTGATTACAACCACCATCGGCCCCATAGTGCTCTTGAAAATCGCACCCCGGCCGAGTTCGCCGCCGGTTGTGCTGCTCCCGCTCCGGCTTTGCCTGCGCTCCAGCAACACAACCGGCTTCCTGCGGAAGGCTTACCTGTTACCCAACCCATACTCTCATAACCCGTGGTACTAAAAATGGGGGAATTCCACCACCTGCACACCATCCGCCATAGCTTCATCTCCCATGCTCTCACCAGCGGCCGGCCGGAGGCCATTGTGCGGAGCTGGGTCGGACATGTGGACAGTCGCATCCTGAAAACGTATACGCATATCGCGGATCAGATCTCGCAAGAGGCGATGCGCGACCTGTTCCCCGCGGACGGCGAGCAGAAAGAAGGCAGCTAGGCGTCAGGGTGAGGCTTGGCGCTTTATGCACAGTTTTGTGCATACTACAGGAGGATGAGTTAATGCGTTATTCACAACCCCATAGGGGTCGCCGACTTCGGGCGACTTCGTCTTTAGGTAGCGGAGGGCATGGGACTCGATTTCCCCATTTCCAAAGCTTGTTGTCAACCAACAGTTTAGGGCGTGAAGCCCCGAAAATGTCGGCGTCCGCGTTCCATTGACCGCGATCAGCAGTGCGCACGAACTCTCAGGAATGCTCACCATGATTGGCACACTGTGTCATTCCGTTCCGCGGCGTCCTCCCCCTAGGAGGACGAAAGATGTTTTTCAAGTTGACGACCATTTTATGGCCCAAGGATGCCCGGACCCTTCGGGTGCTCTTGCTTGCGCGAGTTAGCTGCCCGGGCGAGGGGAAGCAAGACATTCGCTCGCTCGACGACCAAGAGGCCATGCTGCGAAAGTTTGCCGTCGGTAACTATGGCGGGTCTATCGACTTTACCGTCATCGCGGGCACTGGCAGCGGCGAGAATCTTGGGCGGGCGGATTATGAGCGTTTGCGGGAGTTGATTCGGACGGGCCGTTACGACGTGGTCATCGTCGAGGATCTGGCGCGGATTGCCCGCCGGCTGCAGGTTCACAGCGTCTGCGAACTGTGCGTCGACCATGGCACGCGGCTGATCGCGCTGAACGACAATCTCGACACCGCGGTTCCCGGCTGGGAAGACCGCTCGATTTTTGCTTCCTGGCATCATGAACGGGCCAACCGTGATACGTCAGACCGGATCAAGCGCACGCTCAAGAATCGCTTCAGCAACGGCGGCGCACTGGCACTGCCGATCTACGGCTATATCAAGCCGCCGGGCGCCCGTGACGACGGCGACCTTATCAAAGATACTGACGCCGGACCGATTTATAAGGAGTGGTTCCGGCGCCTGGACGAAGACGGCGCTTCCTTTGCTTCGATCGCCGACTGGCTCAATGCCAAAGGCGTCCGCCCTGGACCGTACGCGCGGCGCAAGAAGTGGGACAGCCGGATGGTAGGCCGCGTTACCCGCAACTCGATCCTTAAAGGCGAACGCTACCACGGCGAACGCGAGTCGGTGCGCATCAACGATCCGGGCGTCTACAGGATGCGCAAGGCGCCTGCCGAAGCGCTCCAAACCCGCATCGTCCCCGACTTGGCGTTTTTTCCGGCTGAGTACTACGACCGGGTGATCGCCAACATCGAGCGGCGGAACTCTAAGTATCAGCGCAAGGACAAAGATGGCCGCGATCCTCTGTTGCAGAAGCCGAAGAAGCGTACGCGGTACCCGGGCCAGTGCATTTTCTGCGGGGTGTGCGGCCAGATGTACGTCTTCGGCGGCCACGGTCAGACAGAGCACCTGATGTGCGACGGCGCCCGCTCTCACAAATGCTGGAACGGCGCGACGGTCGACGGCCCGCTGGCCGCCGAAAAAATCAGTGCCGCCGTCATGGCTCAAATCGAGGGCCTTGAGGGCTTTGACCAGGCGTATCTCGCCACGCTGAACGACGAGGCGTTGCTCGTCAATACGGCGCTGAACGAGCGCCTCGCCGCGCTTGATAAACTGATCGTGACGACCGAGGCCGAAACCGCAAACATCGTGAAGTTTATCCGGGAAGGTCGCGCCTCGGCGCCTTTGGCCGAGGAGCTGACCCGCCTCGAGGCGCAGCTGAACACCTATACCCACGAGAAGGCGCAGGAGGAGAGCCGGAAAGTTCGCGAAATCCGGCTGCCGCCGATGGAAGAGCTCAAGGAGCGGGGTCGCGCGAAGTTTCGCGACCTCGCCCTGGATAGTTACCAGTTCGCCGAGGACCTGCGCCGCCTGACGCCGCGGATCATTGTGTTTCCGCACCGCCTGATCGGCGGCGGGCAGATTGTACTGCGGGCCCAGTTTCGCTTGCAGCTGGCGGAGCTGATTCCTGACCGGGGTACGCGTACGGTTGTGCAGCCGGCGCTTGAACGGGTGATGACGGTGGACTTATTCGAATCGCCGCAACGCGAAATCTTCCGTGCCGCCGTCGTCGAAGGACGGCGCGTCGGCGAGCGCGAGCAAGACGTCGCCAGACGTCTGGGGATTACGCACACGGCGGCGCAGCGGGCTATGGCGCTTCAGCGGCAAATGGACGAGATGGGCGTCCAGGACGCCTATCAGCCGGTGATCGAGCCGCCGGAAGACGGCAGGATCAAGCGTCACAAGCACGCCCGCTATCAGTTCGACCCGCTGCCTGACGCCGGGCAGGTTTAGCCAACGTACTAGCCGACTTTCATTTCGCCCCTGACGCCAATCGCTGGCGCCTAGGGGCTTTTTTTATGCGCAGCACCCTGAGGGCAAGTTGATGCCGCTCCCCGATAAAAAAGAAGACGCGGCGCAAGTCCGCGGTCGCCTCCTCCGAATACTGCAGCAAGTGGCCCACGGCGTCGTCCGTGATCTGCCGTCAGTAGCTACCGGTGAGGCTAGTGAACGCCAGCCGGTCAGAAAGCGAGTCCGCCGTCGTGGATCGAAGTGAGCTATCCGACAATGGTGGTGAAGTTCGTGTTCTCCTACCCTGCGATCAAATAATCGCTCACGCTGAACTCTGATGATCCCCTATGACCGATCTCACGCTATTCGCCCTGTCGACGGCGCTGACGCTGGTGGCGCTCGCGCTAGCGCGCGAAGTCCGCCTGCGTCGAGCGCTCGAGCGGCTCGTCCGCCTGTTACTTCAACGCTGGAGAAATCCTACCCAACAACACGATGAAACTTCGAACTACAAGCTTGATGACGCTAGTCATCCTCGTGACGATCCTGAGCTGCGACGATAGCGCTACGCAAGTTGCCCGCGAGGCCGCCCAGCGGCAGGCTGAACAAAACCAAGAAATGGCTCGCGTCACCAGCGAGGCCGCCGCCGGCGCCCGCCGGCTGATCGAGGAGCAGGGTCAGACGAGGCGCGACCTTCACGCCGAACGCTCGCAGCTCAGCACGGGCTGGAACGACTTGGAGGTTGAGCGACAAGTGATCGCCGGCTCGCGCCAAACCGATTCGATGCTGGCGGCCCTGGT
>JBGSYU010000239.1:0-2438 GCA_041750715.1 Lacipirellula sp. | reverse complement strand
GGACGGCATCTGGGAGGGCGGCGGTAGCTCGACCAAATTTTCCAACTTCGGCATTCTCAGCTCGGGCGTGGGCGAAAACTACCAAACGGGTACCCGCGCGGGCGTGGCCGAGGCGCTTTACTTCGGCGCCACCGGCGATGGCCAGGCGTCGCTCGACTACAATGTGCGAGGTCCCGGCACAGCCACAGATCATGGCCCCGGCGGCTTTCGGGCGACGACCGAGACGGGCAGCGCCACCCCGTTCAATAACTACAGTGCGGTTCTCGACGCCGGCGTGTCGTTTGCTGACACCTACCCTGTGGGACACCCCGACGCCGGTACGACCAACCGCGGCGTGCAGCTCGATCCCACGGTTCCCTTCGACCCAAATGACACCGCCGTTACCGATGGTTTTCTATACCAGTCGACGTTCCCCTCGGTCGCTGCGCCCGGTCAGGCCGCGTTGTTCCCGGCCACGCAGTTCGATTCGACCATGCCAGGCGCCTTCGGCATGGCGTGGCGCGAGGTGGAGATTAAGAAGGTCGGCGACATCGTCACCTGGTCGGTGCTCAATGGCGGCAGTAGCGGAAACGACGTCGTGGTGTTAGCCACCGTCGATCTTTCCTTGCTAAAGGTGCCGGCTACCGGCGGCACGAACATCATGTTCGGCGAGAGCGATCCCACGTCCAACGTCGGTAGCGATCCCGATTTCGCCGCGTTGCAGTTCACGTTGATCGACAACGTGCGGGTCGAGGCGGTCGCGGCCGAAGAAAACGCCGACTTCGACCGAGATGACGACGTAGACGGCGCCGATTTCCTGACGTGGCAACGCGGCCTCGGCGCCCCCGGCGACCGAGCCGACGGCGACGCCAACAGCGACAACAACGTAACCGGGGCCGATTTGGCGATTTGGCGAACCCAGTTCGGCCTGCCGGCCGTACCAGCGGCCGGCGTCGTGCCGGAACCGGCGGCAATCGCACTGGCGGCGTTGGCTTCGGTGGTTGTGGCGGCCTGTGGAAAGTCGCGACATTCGCGGCACATTTGCCGGTAATTGCTTGACAGGGAGGTTCCGGGAGCGCCGAATGGACCGTATGCGCAAAGGCTTATCCCGCCGGAAGCGAAACCGGCAGCGGTCCGTTGTTGCGTTAGTATCGATTTTTAGAACACAGTTGTGCATCGCGAGAGCATTCGGAAAGGTTGGTGGGAATAATGAAACACGGACGAAATATGGCACGGCCCTGCTTGCGAAGCGCTGCTTCCTCGGTTCTCCAGAAAAGGTTAAGTGAGAAGCTCATGAAGCGACTATCCACGCTGTGTAATCTTTTGGCGGGCGCCCTTGCGACAACGCTACTGGCGCCTACGCCGGTGCGTGCCCAATTGTATTCCGATAACTTCGACGTCAATTCGTCGGCGGCGTACACCGTCAACGCCGATCTGGATACGACGGTCGCCTTCGCCTACGACTACAGCGTCGACGGCATTCCCTCGGCGCCAGGTTCGCCAGGCGGATCGACGTTGGGCGTGAAGTTTACCGCCAACAACGGCGATGTCACGGCGACGGCCGCGGCGATTAACATTTCACCCACCGGCCAGAGCTTTACCGGCGACTATGTGCTGCGGTTCCATTCCTGGCTGAATTCCAACGGACCGTTCCCGGACGGCGGGACCGGTTCGACGGAGTTCTTTACGGCGGGCGTCGGCACGGAGGGCGACGACGTTCAGAAAAGCTCCGGAAGCGCCAGCGGCGCTTGGTTCGCCGGCGACAGTGAAGGCGGGTCGGGTATCGACTTTCGCGCCTATCGCAACGCCGCCTTGGAAGGGCCCACCAGCACCGTGTACACGGCGACCGACTCGGGCGTAGCGCCGGATCCGGTCATCAATCGACGGAGCGCCAACAACCCGTATTATCACACGACGTTCCCCGGCGGGCAGACGCCGCCGGCGAGCCAGCAGAACGCCAACCCGGCGGTGCAAACTGGCGCCCTCAAGGCGGGCACCCTGGGGTTCGCCTGGCGGGAAGTTGAAATCGCCAACATCGGCGGCAACGTCACCTGGACGATCGACGATTTGTTGATCGCCACCTTCACCGCGCCGGTGTTGACGGGGACGAACGTCTTCGTCGGACATTGGGACGTCTTCTCGTCGATAGCCGGCAACCCCGAATTTAGTTTTGGGATCGTCGACAATCTCGTGGTCGAGCGCCCCGCCGCGCCGGCCGCCAACGCGGATTTCGACGGCGACGGCGACGTGGACGGGGCCGACTTCCTCACCTGGCAGAAAAACCTCGGCCTCGATCCCGCCGACCAGCCCGACGGCAACGCCAACTCGCCGACCGACACGATCGTCGACGGCCTCGACCTCGCCATTTGGCGGAATCAGTTCGGCCCGGCGGCCGTTCCAGCGGCGGGCGTCGTGCCGGAACCGGCGACCTGGGCCTTGGCCGCGATGGCAGGCTTGGC
>JBGSYU010000238.1:0-4308 GCA_041750715.1 Lacipirellula sp. | reverse complement strand
GTTGCGGTAGAACAGCCATGTACACGGCTGGTCGTCCCACAGCAGCATGTGAATCTTGCCGTAGATCGCGGCGCGCTTGTCGCGATCCAGCTCGCGGCGCCCCTCGACGAATAGCCGGTCGACCTCGGGGTTGGAATACTGACCGTAGTTCCGCGGCTTGCCTGTGCCGTAGATGTTCTCGGTCGTATCAGGATCGACGCCCGATCCCCAGCCGCCCAGCGTAGCGTCGAATTCGTGCTTCGTCGTCTTGTCTTGCATCACGACGAACTCGGTCGGCTTGACGTTCGCCGTGACGCCGATCTGCTCCAGGCACTCCTTCATCAACGTCGCTGTCTGAATGCGGTTTTCCGCCTGAAGGACCATCAACTGAAACTCAAACGGCACGACGCGGCCATTGATCGTCTTGTCGCGAATGCCGTCGCCGTCACTATCGACCCAGCCCGCCTCGTCGAGCAGGTCCTCCGCCTTATCAAAATCCTGTTTCAGCGGCTGCGGGCCGTTCTTGGGAAACATCCACGAATCCGGATTGAATGTGCCGCGCCCCTGCTCGTACAGCCCCCGGCAAATCGTTTTCAGCAACTCCTCGTAGTCGAAGGCGTAACTCATCGCCCAGCGCACGCGCTCGTCGTTGAAATACGGCGACTTCACATTCCACAATAAATGAAACTCGCTCCACTCCGGTGCCATCACCTTGGTGTTCTCACGGTAGAAATCATCGCCCGTGGTGAGGCTCTCCCAATGCTCGGGCTGAAGTTCCATCGCCTCGATGTCGCCCGCCTTCAGCGCCAAAAGCGCCGTATTGAGATCCTCGATCGTCTTGACCCGCACCTCCTTAAAATACGGTTTCTGGCGAACCTCCTTGCCCTCGTGCAGGTACCACCCCTCGCGACGGCTCACCACAAATTCCTGCGCCCGCACGCGGCGGGTCAGTTCAAACGGCCCTGCGGTGACCGGCCGATCCTCCAACTTGCGATGATGCCTGCTCTTCTTCAGAGACGGGTCCTCGTAAATCGACTTCTCGTAGACGTGCTTGGGGATGATTGGCCAGATCATGTTCTCCGTCCGCGTGGCAAACGGTTCCTTGTGCCAGTAGACCAGCGTGCGATCGTCGTATGCCTTGACGTAGCGAAGTTGATCCGGCCCCGAGCGAATCGCGGGAATCACAAGCTGATCGTGGTCCGACATGATCGCCTTGAACGTGAACTCCACGTCGTGAGCCGTAAACGGTTTTCCGTCCGACCACGTCAGATCGTCGCGCAGCGTAATCCGCTCGACCAGATTATCCTTGCTCCGCTGCCAGGAGACGACCACGTCGGGGTCTGCGAAGTAATCGAAGTTGCGGTCGAACCCTATCACGCCGATCCCCACCAGCCCCGACAGCTCCGAATCGGTCACGCTGCTCGAAAACAGCGGATTGGTGCTGTTCAGATCGCCGCCCACATGGCGAACCATTGCCCGGTCGTAGTTCACCCCAGCGCCGTCGGCCGGCGCCACGCGGCTGAGCGCGTCGAGAATTTTGTCGTTGCTCTCCCGGTTCTTAGGAAAGTCGTTCCGCAGCTTCAGCGCCTCGGCGACGGAAACCTTCGGCGGCCCGAGCTTCTCCTGGTCCGCTCGCAGCACGTCGAGCTGATCCAGCACCGGCCCGTCGACCCACTCCAGATCGTCCAGTTCCTCCAGCGTCGGCGCCTCGAACGGCGCGATCGCATTGCCCAACACAAACGGCTGCACTTCTTCTGCCGCTTGCGGCTTAGCGTCGGGATCTTTTGGAACCTTCCGCTCCAACGCACCCTTCGGCGATTCGTCGTTGGCCGTCTCCGACGAACACCCCGCCAGCAAGCACCCCGCCGAAACGACAGCAAACCACCACAACCGCGTCGATGCTGGCATCACGAGTAAACCTCTTCCCTGGCAAGTGGGCCATTCTGGGCAAACTGACCGACGGCCGCCGATCGTAGCCCAATTCTTCGGCGACGGTCAACCAGAGTAAATAGCGATCCGCCGCTTGCGGCTTAGCGAACGACGCAGCAGCCCGCGGCGCGAGCCGCCCTCTTTCGAACCCAGCGGCTCGCGCCGCGGGCTGGTAGACCTTTTCGCGCCTCCACCGCAAGCGCCACTGCCGTTGCCGCCAAACGCCAACCCCTGCTATCTTCCGCGCCGCGCACTCTCCGCACACCGCCCGAGTTATGCGCTACGGTCGAAAAGGAATTCTCCATGTCGCGAATGCTCCGGTACGCATTGACCCTTGCTTGCAGCTTCGCGGGCGCCCACCCCTGGGGCCCCACCGCCCGCGCCAACGACGGCGAAGCCCACTGGATCTGGTCGCCCGCCCAAACCAAAAACGCCGTCCCCATCGGCGACTGCTACTTCCGCAAATCCTTCGAGCTCCCGGAGAGCGTCGAAGGCGCTCAAATCCAAATCACCGCCGATAATGAGTTCGAGCTGAGCGTCAACGGCCAGCCCGTCGCCAAAGGGGTCGACTGGCGCCAGATGCAAATCCACGAAGTCACCGGCCACCTGCGCAAGGGCCGCAACACGATCGCCGTCCGCGTCACGAACAAAGACGTCGGCCCCGCCGGCCTCGCGGTGCGCGTCATCGTCAAGCAAACCGGCGGCGCCTACGAAGGCTTTTCCACCGACGCCACCTGGAAGACCAGCGTCCGACAGTTCCAAGGCTGGACGCTGCCGGCATTCAGCGACAACGACTGGGTCGCCGCGATGAGCTACGGCGAGCTGGGCTACGCCCTCCCGTGGGGCAACGAAATCGTGATCGACGGCATCGGCGCCCGCTTCAAAGTCGCCAAGGAGTTTGAAGTCCTGCGCGTCATGCGCGACGACCAGGTCGGCTCGCTGATCGCCATGACGTTCGACTCCCGCGGCAACATCATCGCCTCGCAGGAAGGCGGCCACCTGATGCTGCTCACCGACAGCGACGCCGACGGCGTTCACGACAAAGCCGCCACCTACTGCGACAAAGTCAAAAACGCCCAGGGCATTCTCGCCCTCGGCACGCGCGTGTTCGTCGTCGGCGACGGACCCGAGGGCATGGCCCTCTACCGGCTCCGCGATACGGACCGTAATCTCGTCGCCGACGAAATCACCAAGCTCATGGGCTTCCGCGGCTCAAAAGGCGAGCACGGAGCCCACGCCATTCGCCTCGGCCCCGACGGCTACCTCTACGTCATCGTCGGCAACTTCACCCGCGCAGACGCCACGCCCACCGCTCGCAGCCCCTACCGCAACGCCTACGAAGGCGATCTCATCCTGCCGAAGTACGAAGACCCGGGGGGCCACGCCGTCGGCATCCCGGCGCCAGGCGGCACGATTTTCCGCACCGACGCCGACGGCAGCTTCGTCGAACTGGTCGCCGGCGGCCTGCGCAACGCCTACGACTTCGCCTTCAGCCCCGAGGGCGAGCTGTTCACCTACGACGCCGACATGGAATGGGACCGCGGCGCCCCCTGGTATCGTCCCACCCGCGTCAGCCATGTAACCGACGGCGCCGAACTGGGCTGGCGTAGCGGCTGGTCGAAGTGGCCCGAGTATTATCTCGACAGCCTGCCGGCGGCGGTCGACGTGGGGGCCGGCTCGCCCACGGGCGTCGAATTTTACGACCACTATGCGTTCCCGGAGAAGTACCACGGGGCCATGTTCGGCTGCGACTGGGCTACGGGGCGCATCCACGCGTTCACGTTTGAGCGCCACGGCGCCAGCTACACGGCCAAACCGGAAGTCTTCCTCGAAGGCCGCCCGCTCAACGCCACCGACGTGTGCGTCGGCCCCGACGGCGGCCTGTACTTCTGCACCGGCGGCCGCGGCACCGACGGCGGCGTCTACCGCATTCGCCACACCGGCGCAATCCCCCCAGCGAGCCGGGTCGTCTCGACCCCGGCGCCCGCAACAGCCCAAGGCATCGAGCGCGCCTTAACCCAACCCCAAATCGAAGCCGACTGGGCTCGCGCCAAAGTTGCCGCCGTCAAACAAACCCTCGGCGAGCAATGGGAACCCGAACTCGTCGCCGTCGCCCGAGACAAGAACCGCAGCGTCGCGCATCGCCTCCGCGCCGTCGAACTGCTCATCTTCTTCGGCCCGCGTCCCACCGACGATTTGCTCAAAGCGCTCGCCGCCGATCAACACCCGACGATCCGCGCCAAAGCCGCCCGGCTGCTCTTCCAAAGCGACGACGCCGCGATGCGCACGCTGCTGGTTAGCCTACTCAGCGACAAGGACGCTTTAGTCCGACGCTGCGCCTGCGAATCGCTCGCGCGCCGCGGCCCGCTCCCCGCCGCCGCCGACGTACTGCCGCTGCTG
>JBGSYU010000237.1:0-3747 GCA_041750715.1 Lacipirellula sp. | reverse complement strand
TGACGGTGCTGGTGGCCGGCGACGAAGCGTTGGCCGAGGGGGTGCGGCTCCTGCGGGGCGAGTGGAAGGCCCGTAGCGGCGGCGAGCTGCGCGTCGAAGCGATCACGCTCGATGAATTGCAACAGTCCGAGTCGCTCGCCGCCGACCTCGTCATTTTTCCGTCGCGATTGCTCGGCGGACTTGTGGAACAGTCGAAGTTGCGGCCGCTTCGCAACTCGATGCTTGAAAGCCCCGCTCTGGGCCTCGCCGATATTTTCCCCGCCATTCGCCATGGCGAGATGCGATACGGCGGCGAGACGTTTGCCTTGCCGCTTGGGTCGCCGCCGCTGCTAGCGGTTTATCGCCGCGATTTTCTCGATGCCCATGGCGGCGCTCCGCCGCAGACCTGGGCCGAGTTCCGCACGCTCGGCGCCGCTGAAGCGGCGGCGGCCGAAGGACGGGATCCCTCCTCGGTCCACTTCACGCCGCCCATGGCCGGCCGCGCGGCGGCTTACACGCTGATCGCCAGCGCCACCTCGTACACCGAATCTCAACGCAGGGTGGAGTCGCTGTTCGACGCCGCCGATATGAAAGCGCGCATTGCCGATCCGGCCTTCGTCCGCGCACTCGCCGAGCTGACCGTCGAGCTAGCAGTTCTGCCGGAACGAGAGCGACTGCGGCCGGCGTCGGATTTCGCAGAAGCCGTTCGGCTCGTTCGCTCCGGCCAAGCGGGCATCACGTTTGGTTGGCCGGGGCTCGCCGCGGCATCCGTCGAGCATGCGTCGCGATTCACCACCGACCTGGCGCCGTTGCCCGCGGCGGAACAGGTTTACTCGCCGAGTCAAAACGCCTGGGTGAACCAAGTCGCACGCGATCGCGTAACGCTGCTAGGCGCCGAGGGGCGGCTGGCGTCGGTAACTGCGCAGACACGCAATGCGGTGTCGGCGTTTCAACTGGCCCAGTGGCTCACCACCGGCGACGTTGCCGTGAGCCTAAGTTCCCGCAGCGACGGCACGCTGTGGTTCCGAGAGTCTCAGGCCGCCATGCACGGCAAATGGACCGCGCCGACGGGCGGTCGAGACGAAGAGGACGGCGCCGCGGCGGCGACCGAAGCGCTGCGGACGGAAACGCCGGTGATGATCCCGCGAGTTCCCGCGATTGACGAATACCTGGACGTGCTGGCCGACGCGGTGCGGACGGCGGAACCGGGCGAGGAAGCCGCGAAGTCGGCGTTGACGGCGGCGGCGGAGAAATGGGAGGCAATCACTGAGCGTTTGGGGCGTGCGCGGCAGGCCCGAGCGTATCGGCGGCATTTGGGTATCGAAATGCTCGACGAGTGACGGTGTCGGGCGAATTCCACGTGGGCCGGTCTCTCCGAGACCGGCGTCGAGTCTCGGAGAGACTCGTCCATGTGACGCGCAGGGCCGATCAGTTATTCAAGCGGAGTAACGTGGGGTGGCACGCCCTGAGGTACTCCGAAGGGCGTGGAGCGGGGTAGTTCACTTCACCACGCCCATCGAAGTACCTCTGAGCGTGCCACCCCGTCTCGCCTAGCTTGAACAACTGATCGGCCCTGATGTGACGCGCTGCAACCTTGTAAAAACGCTACTGAAGCGGTAGTCTGACGGGTTCTTTCCAGCGCGTGGCGGTTCGACCATCGGCATGATTAGAAGCGTTCAAGACGACGAGCGAATTGTCATCACCGGGCTGGGCCTGACGGCGCCCAACGGCGATTCGCTCACCGATTATCGGGCCGCCTTGCTCGCGGGGCGCAGCGGGGTCGAGCCGTACAACATTCGCTACGTCGGCGACACGCTGGCCGGGGTGTGCCACTTCGATGAGCTGCGGTATCAGAATCGCAAAGACGTTCGCCGCGGCACCCGCGCCGGCGGCATCGCCATCTATTGTGCTCGCGAGGCAGTGAAGGATTCGGGCGTCGACTGGGAGGACATCGACCGCGAAAGGGTCGGCGTGTACATCGGCGTCACCGAGCACGGCAACGTCGAGACCGAGAACGAAATCTACGAGATCACGCAGTTCGGCTACGATACGAAGGTTTGGTCGCACCACCACAATCCTCGCACGGTGGCAAACAACCCCGCGGGTGAAATCACGCTCAACATGGGCATCACCGGGCCGCACTACACCATCGGCGCCGCGTGCGCTGCGGGGAATGCCGGGCTGATTCAAGGTGCCCAGATGCTGCTGCTGCACGAGTGCGATTTCGCGATCGCGGGGGGCGTGTCGGAGAGCATTCGCACGTTCGGCATCTTCGCCGGGTTTGCGAGCCAAGGGGCGCTGGCGGCTCACTCCGACCCGGCGAAGGCGTCGCGGCCGTTCGACCGGGATCGCAACGGCATCGTCGTTTCCGAAGGCGGCTGCTTGTACACGCTGGAGCGCTACAGCGACGCCGCCCGCCGCGGGGCGAAGATTTACGGGGAGCTGGTCGGGTACTCGATGACGAGCGACGCCACCGACTTCGTGCTGCCTAATCCCGTGCAGCAATCGCGGTGCATGAACCAGGCCCTTCGCCGCGCGGGAATTAATGCCGAAGACGTCGACATCGTCAGCACGCACGCCACCGCCACCCCGAGCGGGGACGTGCAAGAGTGCGTGGCGATCCGCGACGTGTTTGGCCGCTCGAAGCGCACGCGAATCAACAACACGAAGAGCTTCATCGGCCACGCGATGGGCGCGGCCGGTTCGCTGGAACTGGCGGGCAATCTGCCGTCATTTGACGATCGGGTGTGCCACGCGACGATTAACGTGGACGAGCTCGACCCCGAGTGCGATCTTACGGGCCTGGTGCTCAACCAGCCGCAAGAAACGGGTGAAGTGAATTACATCCTCAACAACTCCTTCGGCATGCTGGGGATCAACTCGGCTGTCGTTATTAAACGCGTTTAGGAATTGAACCACGACGACACGACGGACACGACGGAAGAGAAGAAAGAATTCAGGAAAGAGGGAACACTAATCTTCACCAATTAATACTAATGAATTGATTAGCGAAGATTAGTGTTCCAAAGTTTTCCGTCGTGTCCGTCGTGTCGTCGTGGTTAATCTGATTTAGGAACACAAAATGACCAACGCTGATATTCGTGAAGAAGTGCTCGATATTCTCAAGGACATCGCTCCCGATGAGGATCTTTCGCAGCTCAAGGACGACGTGAGCTTTCGCGAGCAAATGGAGCTCGACAGCATGGACTTCCTCGACATCGTCATGGAGCTTCGCAAGCGCCACCGGATCCAGATTCCCGAGGACGACTACGTTCAACTCGCGAGCATGGCGTCGACGGTCGCGTTTCTGGAGCCGATGATGAAGGATATTGAGAGGGTTTGAATGACGAATGCCGAATGACGAATGACGAACGTGCGCTCCTTATTTTCATTCGTCATTCGTCATTTAGTCATTCGTCATTCCTATGTACGACACCCTCATCATTGGCGCCGGCATGAGCGGGTTGGCCGCGGGGATTCGGCTGGCCTATTACGACCAGCGGGTGTGCATCGTCGAGCGGCACAATACCATCGGCGGGCTGAATTCTTTTTACCGCCTCCGCGGCCGCGATTACGACGTCGGCCTGCACGCCCTCACCAACGTCACGCCCAAGGGCGCCAAGCGCGGCCCGCTCGCTCGCCTGCTGCGCCAACTGCGGCTGTCGTGGGACGACCTGGCCATCTCGCCGCAGGTCGGGTCGGAGATCGTCTTCCCCGGCGTGCGGCTGCGCTTCGACAACGACCTCGACTTGTTTCGCGCTGAAATCG
>JBGSYU010000236.1:0-6121 GCA_041750715.1 Lacipirellula sp. | reverse complement strand
GACGATCCGCGCATGGAAACAGGTCATCCGGCCCATATCTGGCTGATCGCTGAAAGCTGACGGCTGACAGCTATTGTCCCGTCAGTTACCATGGCGGTTTCGGTCTCGTTAGCGGCTCCCCAGAAGGACGTCCGTTCGAGCCGCACTCCACTTGCCGCCGCCTCCATGCACGACGCCGCCCTCAAGAAACTTCAAGAGACTCTCGCCGCGGAAATGCCCATCTGCACGCCGATGGGCATCGCGGCCGCATCGTGGGACGGCCTGCAACTCGCGATGCAGATGCCGCTGGCGCCCAACCGCAACCACCAGTACTCGGCGTTCGCCGGCAGCCTCAACGCGCTCTGCACCATCGTCGGCTGGGGGACCGTATTTCTCTTGCTTCACCACCAGGACCTGGCCGGCAACATCGTGATCCGCCGTAGCCAAATACGCTACTTCCGACCCGTGCGCTCGGAGGCGATCGTCGCTCGCGGCCTGTCGATCGACGGCGAGAACGTCCGCTACTTCTTCGAACTGCTGCGAAGCAAAGGCCGGTCGAAGATCGACGTCTCGACCGAAATCGCCGATGACGAAGGGCCGCTAGTTTCCTTCCAAGGTTCGTACGTGGTGCAAGATTGACGAGATCATGATCGAGATTATCGACAACTACGATTCCTTCACCTACAACCTCGTCCAGCGGTTGGGGGAGATCGACTCCAAGCTCGAAATCCGCGTCGATCGCAATGACGAAATCACCGTCGATGAAATCCTCGCACTCAAGCCCGAACGCCTAATCATTTCACCTGGCCCCTGTACGCCGTACGAGGCGGGCGTCTCGGTGGAATGCGTAAGGCGACTCACCGGCAAGCTGCCCGTGCTGGGCGTGTGCCTCGGCCATCAGTCGATCGGCCAGGCCTTCGGCGCGAGCATCGTGCGGGCCGACCGGCTGATGCACGGCAAGACCGACATGATTCATCACAACGGCCGCGGGCTGTTCGCAGGGCTGGACAACCCGTTCCAAGCGACGCGCTACCACAGCCTGGTCATCATGCCGGACACGCTCTCCGACGAGTTCGAAGTGACCGCGTGGAGCGACAACCCCGCCGGCGGCCGCGAGATCATGGCGGTCGAGCATAAAAAGCACCCGCTGTTCGGCGTGCAGTTTCACCCCGAGAGTTTCCTGACCCACGCGGGGTACGACATTTTGCGGGCGTTCCTGCGAGTGAATTGAACCCTGTGACCCTGAAGTCGAACCCTGTCACTCTGTGGTACTCCGAAGGGTCCGGCCCGTGTACCGAGGCCAGATTCTTCGTAGTACCCCAGAATGACCGAGTTTGGCCACAAACGATTCATCCATGCTCACCGTCGCCGAAGCTCACGATCGCATCGCCCGTGTTGTGCGGCCGCTACCCCCCCGCCGCTTGCGGCTTAGCGAACTGCTCGCCCTACGGCTCGCCGAAGACGTCACCAGTCGCGTCGATTCACCGCCGTTCGACAAGTCGTTAGTCGACGGCTACGCCATCGCCACGAGCGACTCGTCCGACACGCTCCGCGAACTGGAATTGGTAACCGCCGGCAGCGTGCCAAAGCACGCGGTGGAACCTGGCACGACCATCCGCGTGATGACCGGCGCCCCGATCCCCGAAGGCGCGGGCGCCGTCGTGAAGTGGGAAGACTGCGAGGTGCGCGAGGATGGCGCGATTCAGAAACCGGCGCGAAACGTCAAGCCGGGCTCCGGCGTGTTGAAGCGCGGCACGTCGTTCCACAGCGGCCAAGTCGTGATGCACGCCGGCAAGCGAATCGGCCCGCTCGACATTGCGCTGCTCGCCGAGATCGGACGTGCAGAAGTCGCGGCGTATCCGCGGCCCAGTGTGGGCGTGCTGCCGACTGGTGATGAATTGGTCGCGGCCGATGAACCCGTCGGCCCGGGGCAAATTCGCAACAGCAACGGGCCGATGCTGCTGGCGGCGCTCGCTGCCGCCAGCGCTACGCCGGTGGATTTAGGCGTCGGCCGCGACGATCCGGCCGACCTCCGCGAGAAGATTGTCCAGGGCCTACAGTGCGACGTGTTGCTGGTGTCGGGCGGCGTTTCGGCGGGGGTGAAGGACCTCGTCCCCGGGGTGCTGGCGGAGCTTGGCGTGGAGGAGGTCTTTCACCAGGTGCGCGTGAAGCCTGGGAAGCCGCTGTGGTTTGGGGTTCGCGAAGACGGCCAGCGGCGAGTCCTCGTGTTTGGGTTGCCGGGAAATCCCGTCAGCACGCTGGTAACGTTCCGCTTGTTCGTGCTGCCGGCGCTGCGCACCCTGGCCGGCGAACCGTTCGCCGCGCCGGCAACTACGCGAGCGGTCGTGTCGCGGCCCATCGAACATCGCGGCAATCGTCCGACGTACCATCCGTGCCGCCGGGTCGATCGCGCCGGCGAGGCGCCGCACATCGAGCCGCTCGACTGGAAAGGCTCCGCAGACTTGGCGACGCTCACCCGCGCCGATTGCTTGGCCGTGTTGCCGGAGGGGGATTATCGGCTCAAGTCGGGCGCGAACGTAGACTTTCTACCGCTATGAAGCGAAGGGATGCTTTGGTTAGCCGCGACGCGGTAGCGGAGCGCTCGAGTCACGCGTGACGCCGCGCTCCGCTACCGCGTCGCGGCTAACGGCGCCTGGCTACAGGTTTCTGGGGATCAGGCCAAAGTCTAGGGAGAGCACGAACAGCATCAGCGTGATGATGAATACGAACCCCACCGTGTGCAGCGCTACGACGAACCGTTCGCTGGCCGGGCGTCCGCGCAGGCCTTCCCACAGGAGGAACACCATGTGTCCGCCGTCCAGCAGCGGAATCGGCAGGAAGTTGATCACCGCCAGGTTCGCACTGAGCATCGTGAGAAATACCAAGAGCTTGCCCAGTCCCTCGAACGCCGAGAAGCCGGCGCCCTTGGCGATGGTCACCGGCCCGCCCAGCGCGGTCAGCGGCACCTGCCCGGCGCCCAGCTTGTTGAGGAAGCGGTAAACCATGCCCAGCGAGCGAATCGTTTCCTGGCGCCCGTATTGCCAGGCCTGGCTCCACGAGTCGGCGACGCGCGTTTCGCGAATCCAATCGAACGTGAGGCCGCGGTCGAACGCGTAGTAACCTTCGACGGCTTCAGGCGCCATCGCTGCGGTCGTTTTGGCCTCCTTGCCGCGCAGGTAGCTCAGCTTCACCTGCGTTCCCTCGGGCAATCGCTGGAGCCACGTCATCAGGTGCGGCCAGTTGGAGCCTTCGTTGCTCTGGTCGCTGCCGAACTCGATCGTTGCGTCTTCCAGCTTCACCTTCGTGCTCTCAGGCAATACGATCTGGGCCGCGGTGATGACGTCGTCCGCTTCCAGGCCCGCCTTCGCGGCGACGCTACCGGGCTCGACGCGCTTTATCACGTTCAACACGCGGTAGGCCAATCCCAACGCGGGAACCGACACGGGATCGTTCGACGCGATCGGCTCCTCGATCCACCGCGCCTTACGCAGCGGCACGATCGCCTCCGTCGGCGGCTGGCGCCCGTCCGCATCGCTGGAAGCGGGGCGAAGCTGGATCTTCACGTCGCGCGAATCGGCGGCCATGCGCCGCAGGTCCTCGGGAATCGTCAACGGGTCGGTCAGCGCATCGCCTGTCGCCGCCCGTTCGCTGGCGTCGCTGATGCGGTCGATGTAGTCGCCGGGCTTGATCTGGGCTTTGGCCGCCGGCGAATTCTCCTGAACCGCGGTGACCTTGCCCATCTGCATGACCAGGCCCAGCGATCGGAGCGGCCGCGCGGCCACTTCGACGACGACTTCTTTATGGCCTTTGTGAAGCCCGTTCGGCTTCGACTGGTCGAGTAGCGCCTTTCGCCGCACCGTGAGCGACAGCGCCTTGTCGAGGCCCTGCGTAGCCAGCGTGGCGAACTCGGAGTACGATTCGACCGGCGTGCCGTCGACCTTCGTAATGAAGTCGCCGCCCATCAGCGGCGGCTGGGCCTTGGCCGCAGGACTGCCCTCGGCCACCGGCATCGCCGCGACCAGTTCCAGCGACGAAGGCGGCGTGATCCCGACGCGAGCCAGTCCCGTTCCCTGTTCGGGCGTGAGCGTCTTCGCGATCCGCTCGCCGTCGCGGTCGATGACGAACTTCAGTCCGTTTTTCAGATCGCCGAGCATGACGCTGCCGCGAAGCTCGTCGTAGGACGGCTTGACGATCTCGCCGACCTGAATAATCTCATCGCCAGGCTGCAATCCGGCGCGCCAAGCCGGCGAGCCGGGCGCCGTGCCTGACGCCACGCTGGGGTTGTACGGCACGCCAATCTTGTACGCGACGGTGGCGAAGATGAACGCGAAGATCACGTTCATAATCACGCCGGCCGAGATGATCGCCATCCGCTGCGGCACGCTCTTCGCCAGGTAGCTGCGGCGGTCGATCGAGTACGTCTTGCCGTCCGGACCGGTGTATTCTTTGGTTTCGATGGCGCTGCCGGCCACCTGCGATTCGCGGACCTGCTCGGCGATGTTGGCGGGGTTGTCGTCCTGGCCGAGCATCTTGACATACCCGCCGAAAGGCACGATGCCAATTCCGTACTCGGTCTCGCCCCATTTATGGCTGATCTTTAGCCCGCCAACGTCGAACCCGACCATGAACTTCTCACACTTCACGCCGCACAGTCTGGCGACTGCGAAGTGGCCCAGTTCATGGACGAAGATGACGAAGCCGAGCGAGAACGCGACTTGCAGGATGACTAAGAGCCAGTGGCCGAATTGATTCGGATCGAGCGTCGCGATTATGCACATACCCACCGACCTATCTCCTCCCGCGCCCACCGATCGAGCTGAAACAATCGCTGGAGCGTCGGGCCAGGTTCAAAATTGTGAGCCGACAGCACGCTGCGGCATGCCGGCACGATTTCCGTAAAGTGTAGCTCACCGTCGAGAAACGCCCCCACGGCGGCTTCGTTCGCGGCGTTCAGCACCGCCCCGCTGGTGCCGCCGGCCTTCGCACATTCTTCGCCCAGCGCGATCGCCGGGAACCGCTCGCGATCGGGCGGTTCAAATTCCAGTTGAAACGACTGCCGCCAATCGAACCGTTCGGCGACGCCTGCGACCCGATCGGGATAGTCGAGCGCATACTGAATCGGCAGCCGCATGTCGGGCGGACTCATCTGGGCCATCACCGAGCCATCGACGAATTCTACCAGCGAGTTGACGATCGACTGCGGATGAATCATCACAGATATCCGGTCGCCCTCGATGCCGAACAGCCAACGGGCCTCGATGATCTCCAACGCCTTGTTCATCATCGTAGCCGAGTCGATGGTGATCTTCGGGCCCATCGACCAGGTCGGGTGCTCCAGCGCCTCGGCCACGGTGACCAACTGCAATTCCGCGGGCGAAAGGTGCTTGAACGGCCCGCCGCTGGCGGTGAGCACGAGTCGGGCGACTTCACTCGGGCGGCCCGCTTTCAGGGCCTGAAACAGGGCGCTGTGTTCGCTATCGACGGGGAGCAACTGCCCTCCCGATTTACGGGCCAAATCCGCGATCAGTTCGCCGGCCATCACGAGCGTTTCTTTATTCGCCAGGGCGACGGTCTTTTTGCACTCTAGTGCAGCCCAGGTGCTTTCGAGGCCGGCGCTACCCACAATGGCCGCCAGCACAACGTCCACGTCACGCTCGCCGGCGACTTGAACCAGGGCTTCGGGTCCGGCGAGCAGCTCGCAGCCCTTGGGCAGGCCCTTCCAGTCGAACGCGGCAGCCATCTTGGCATCGGTGGCGATGACCCACTGGGGCCGATGCCGGCGGGCCTGCTCCACCAATTCGGCGAGCCGAGACCGGGCCGACAAGGCGACGACCTTCAATCGCCCCTCGCTCCACTCAATGACTTCCAGGGCGCTTTGCCCAATGCTGCCGGTTGAGCCAAAAATCGCATCGCGTTTAGGTTTGGCCGCCATGGTCAATGAATGCCCCCGGCTCTGCCGAGGGACCGAATGAATTCGCGACCTAACGTCGCCAAGTCCCTCGGCTGAGCCGGGGGCTTAAATCTGCTATCAGCCGCGTAATGGGAAATACCGCCCGAATTGGCCGACGGGGGTTCGCACTTCCCACGGCGAACTGGCGTAACAGAGGGGTGGGCGTGAGAGCGGCCAGACATGCCGGGCCGA
>JBGSYU010000235.1:0-10260 GCA_041750715.1 Lacipirellula sp. | reverse complement strand
ACTAGGAAGTTTCCCGGCGAAAAACGCTTCCAGTTGCAAAAGACTCCCGACCCCTTTCCCCACCTGCCCTATCGCCGCTCACACCTCCAATTTCCGAAATGATCGCAGCCCGCCCCTGAGCGGCAGCACGGTCACTACGGCCGCCAGCACAATCGACCCGAAAATTCCTAGCAGCAAATAGAATCGCAAGGCCCCCGGCTGCAACATTCGCGGCGAACTGTCCTTGTTAGCCAACAAGTAAAAGTGGCAGGGCAGGGCGGTCATTAGCACCACCGCCATGATGTACAGCGCACTGAGCACCAGGTTCAACGTGCCGCCGAATCCGGCGGCGATTTTCGACGGCGACTGCTCGCGAAAGTTCGGCATCATCGCCCCGAACCCAACCGCCATCCCCGCCAGCCCCAGGCACAGCAGCAGGCAAATCAACTGATGCACGGCCACCACCATCATCGTCACGTCGAGCATCACGTCGCTAATGCCCACCAGCGCCGCGCACGGCAGCCACGATCCGCAGGCGGCGAACAAAAACTTCCCCCACAAGATCGTATCACGGTCGACCGGCAGCATGCTCAGAATCCAAAACCGCCGTCCTTCCAAACTGATCAGCGGATAGATGAACCGCGTCGTAAACGTCGACAGAATGAGCCCGACCACCGCTAAATTCAAGAAGCTCACGATGTTCACCCAAGTCAGCACGTTAATGTCTGTCTTATGCTGCCGGAACCGATCGACGTTCGCGAAGTACAGTAGCAGCAGCCCGAAGAAGATGAGAAACTGCGACCACTGCACCGGATCGCGTCGAAATAGCCGCAGGTCTTTCATAATCAGCAGCCGCGTCTGCGGCGGAAACGCCTGCAGCAGCGCCCCCGCCACGCGGTCGACCCAGGCCAAGGTCAGCTTCGGCTTCCTCGCTCGCCGCGAGTGAAGTTCCCAATAGCCTGGTCGATAGAACCGCCTGCCAACCCAGATCACCGCCAGGTGCAGCACGAGCGCATTGGAGACCAGCACCACCAGGTACTTGCCGGCCTCCAGCCACGGCAAGTCGCGCGGATTGTTATGCGAACGGCGCACCGCTTCGATGAGCGCGTTGCTGAGCCATGTGCTGGGCAGCCACTCTTCGCGCGCAAAGCGAAACCGCTTGAGCGTATCCTTGAACCACGAGTTCCCTAGAAACTCCGTCTCGGAAAACTCCAGCGTCTTCCAAATCGAGTGATACGCCGCCACGATGATAAGCAGCGCAGTCGTTCCCACGATAATCCGCCGCAACCGCGGCAGCCGGTAGATGAGCAGCAGACACGCGATCGCCCCCAGCGAGCACGGAATGTACGCGAACGACGCCATCAGCGGCAGCAGATACGCGTAGTAGTACCACGGCGCGTCGGCCACCATGCCGTACGCCAGCAACATGGGGCTCGCCAGCAGGAAGAATCCCCAACTGCTAAACAGCAGCGCTTCCTGAAAACGGTAGAACACGATGCGTTCATTGCGCACCGGCAACGTCATTAAATACGCCGTTTCGCGCGACGGATACAGCCCTCCGTACAGGATGATGCCCGCCGAAAAAATCAGCATCACCTGGAGCGATAGGAAGAACAGCGGAAACACGAACAGCATCGTATCCGCGTGAACGCGCGACCCTGGCGACTCGACGTAGCGAATGATGAAGTCGAATCCCTTGTAGAACAACGCGAACAACCCGAACCAGAAAAACAGGCTCAGCGAGATCACCAGCGAAGTCCGAAGACGCGCATGCGCGAACAGGTACCGCAAATGCGCGCGCCCGATCTGCAGCCGCAGCTTCCAAAAAATCTGCCCCTCGCGTTCATGCGTAGGCAGCGTGCTGCAAAGCTGAGCGACCTCGGCGTTGAGATTGATCGTTTTATTATCCATACGCGTAGCCGCGCGCCGCGGGCGAGTCGTCTGGCGCGCTCATGCCTCCATCAGCGCCAGGTAAAGCGACTCCAGCGACTGGCCGCCGCCGGGTATCGCCGTGCGTAGCTCGTCAACCCGGCCCTCGAACACCACCCGGCCGTTTCGCATCACCCCCACACGATCGGCGATCTCCTCGGCCACCGTCAGCGTATGGGTCGACATCAGCACCACCTTGCCCGACTCGGCGTAGGACTTGAGCAGGTCCTTCACCAGGCGAATGCTGTGCGGGTCGAGGCCCACCATCGGCTCGTCCACGACCAGCACTTCGGGTTGATGGATCATCGCCGCCGCGAACACGGTTCGCTGCCGCATTCCGTGCGAGTAGCTCTCGGTAAGTTGATCCAGAAAGTCCGCCAACTGGAATCGCTCGCTTTCGCGTTCGACCGCCGCCTTCGCGCTGGCCTCGGGCAGTCCGTACATATCGGCGACGAACCGCAGAAATTCGCGACCAGAGAGCTTGTCGTAAAGAAACGGCAAGTCTGGCACGTAGCCGATCAGTCGGCTCACCTCGCGCGGATGCTCCGTGGCATTGTACGGACCGACGTAGATGGCCCCCGACGTGGGCCGCAGCAGACCGACGAGCATTTTAATGGTGGTCGTCTTGCCGGCGCCATTGTGACCGAGCAGCGCGAATAATTCGCCCCGATCCAGGCACAAGTTCAGCTTGTCCACGGCAACGCGGTTGCCGTACGTCCGCGTCACGTTGTCGAAGCGAAGCATGTGCTGTTTGAGCGCGAACGCGGCAAGGTCAGGGCGAGATTCCTAGAACCTAAAGATAGTGGAACGCCGCAGCGCGAACAACGACGTACGCCACGTTAGGAGAACTGCAGAGTCCCGCGCGCACGGTCATTCTGAGGTACTCCGAAGAATCTGACCGGACCCTTCGGAGTACCTCAGGGTGACTGCTTCTGGACTTTGCAGTTCTCCTGGCCACGTCTAATGAACTGAAGGCGCGTAAGAATTGTCAGCGGCAGAGCCGGTTGGCTCCGCGGCAGCACGCTTAGACGCGCCGTGCAATCCTCTCCGCCCCCGCCAATGCCCGCCGTACCGCCGCTCGCGGGGCCGGTCGAGAAGCGCCTTGCCCACTTCCGCGGCCTCTTCTTCCGCCAGCCGCTCGAAGCGCAGCTTGGACGTGGAGATAATCACGTCCTGTCGTAGCACCAAACCATCGGACGCGCGCACCCAGGCGATCGCCTGCAAGCGGGCTTCTTCAGGGACGCCAGGCGCGGGTTGGCCGGAGAACTCGACCCGCATCACGCGGTGATTCTCGCCGCCAAATTCTTGCGTCTCAATGCCGGTCACCTCGACGTCGAGCGTTTCCACCGGCGAGGTCGGCGATCGGAACGGGTTGTAGACTTCTTCCGTCCAGCGCCGGCCAACGTACATATACGGCAGCTTGGCGTCGGGAAATAACGCTTCGCTCAACGCCGCCTGATTGGCGATGGGCACCTTGGGCTCGTACGTCATGTCGCCGAATCGGACCTTCAGTTCGAGGAACGCGCCGTTAACCTCGCCGCTCAGTTCGAGGACCGGACTGACTTCGTTCACCGCGACTCGGCTGATGAACTTTGAGAAGTTATCGAGCGAGTCGAACTCCAGCCGCGTATGGGCGTCGAACTTCATGCTGCCAATGTCGCCCACCACGCGGCGCATCAGCGCTGGCACGAGGTCCAACAGCGGCACGTCTTCCAACACCACGTGATTTTCGATGTTGGTCGTGTTCAGCACGCCGCGCAGGCGCACGCTGGCCGCATGGCCGACGGGACGATCGCCCCAAAAAACGCGCCAGGCGACCGGTACGCCTGGCTCGTATCCGGCGGCAATTGGCGCTTCGCCCTCTTTGAGCGAGGGTAAAATCTTATCGACCATCAGCCAGGACATGCTGCCCAGCCAAAGAACGATAATAGCGCCCACAAACACTCGGTTGGCCATGAGAGGCGACTCCCCAACCGCCCAATCCGTGCAGACCCCTGGTCGCCGTCGCCCGGCCGAAGCGGCCAGCCCGTTACCAACCAGCTCAGGACGTTTCCCCCGAAACTCTCGGGTTCATCATACCCGCAATTGCAACCGCGGCGAAGACTTTTCCGCTGGTTCGTCCGAGCGGGCCGGATATTGGTCGTTCCACCAGGTGAAGAATTGCCGAAGACGGCGAACCTTCAGCCGTAATTGAAGCACTTACCAACGGGGGACCTAACTGGCAAGTTGCCGACGACGGCATACCTCCAGCAAACCGCGGAATCGCCGAAAGCTTGCCGGGTCGGCACGGAGCTTGCACTAAAGCCGCGATCTCCGCTGGACATGCTCGGAACTATCGACGGCGACGGGTTGAACCTGACGGATTCCCAGGCGAGCCGACCTTTCAGTATGGAAAAGGCGTTTCAACCACCTTTCTAGCAACAGGTTAGGACCTGTCCGACCACCCCCCGAATGCGGTTCTTCATGGCCAAATAAGCCGAAATCGCATTGAAACGCCGCCGCGACGGGGATACCTTGAACACTCGCGCGGTGATGTTTACGTTTTGCGTGCGACCCTAGCAGGAGGTAGGTGAACCATGGCTACGTACTTCGTCCAGGAATGCCCGACCTGCGGTAGGAACCTGCAAGTTCGCGTCGAGTACCTCGGTAAGCGCGTCGTGTGTCAGCATTGCAAGGCTCGATTCGAAGCGTGCGATCCCAGTTCGGCCGCGTATCCGCCGATGGAATCGAGCCTCTCGCTGCTCGCCCGGGCCGATCAACTGATCGACAGCGCCGCAGGCGGCGGCCTCAAAACCTCGGCTCGCACGGCCGGCTGACCAGCACGCTTGCGGCTTCCAGTACGCTTGCGGCTTCCAGTACGCTTGCGGCTTAGCGTCACTCCCCGCGCACCGCACGCTCCAAATCCTGGAAGTACCCAGGGTAAGTCTTCCCCGCGCATGCCGGATTGCGAATGACCACATTGGCCACTCGCAAGCCAGCCAGCGCGAAGCTCATCGCCATCCGATGATCGTCGTACGTGTCGATTTCGGCCCCACGCAGATTTTTGTTCGGCGAGAGGTACAGGCCGTCGTCCGACTCTTCAACGCTCGCGCCAAGTTTCCGCAACTCCTTAGCGGTCGCCGCCAGGCGATCGGTCTCCTTATGACGAATGTGAGCCACGTTGCGAATCCGCGTCGGCCCCTGGGCGAACAGCGCCGTCACAGCCAGCGTCTGCACCGTGTCGCTAATCGCGTTCATGTCGAGGTCCACGCCGCGAAGCGGACCGCCTTCGACGGTGATTGAATCGGTCCCGAACTGAACCTTTGCTCCCATCTGCGCTAGACAATCGCAGAACGCCACGTCTCCTTGTAGACTTGCACGGCAAAGCCCCTCCACCGTAACACGCCCCCCGGTGATCGCCGCCGCCGCGAAAAAATAACTCGCCGCCGAGGCGTCGGGCTCGATCGCGAACTGCCGACCCGCATAGCGATGGGCGTTGGACACCGCAATCGCGCTGTAGTCCAAGGCCTTCGAACAGGCGGCGCCAAACTCCTCCATCACCCGCAGCGTCATCTCCACATAGGGAATCGAAACGAGCGTCCCGTCGACTGCCAGTTGAACGTCGCGGCCCGCATACGGCGCCGCCATCAACAATCCGCTCAAAAACTGGCTCGAAATGTCGCCGCGGAGGGTCGCACGACCGCCGACCAACCCGTCGGCTCGCACCACCACCGGCGGGCAGTCGTTCGCGCCCTCGCACCGCAGCGACGCGCCAAGCTGCGTCAGCGCGTCTACCAGGTCCCCGATCGGCCGCTCCCGCATCCGCGCCACGCCATCGAGCCGAAACTCGCCGTGCCCCAGCGCTACCAGTGCAGTCAGAAACCGCATCGTCGTCCCGCTGTTCGCCACAAAAAGCTCGGCGTGCGGCGACGGTATCCAGCCGTTGCATCCCTCGACCCGCAGCGTCCGCCCGCCGTCTTCCGCTTGGATGGAAATACCCAACTCGCGCAGCGCCGCGATCATCGCGCGCGTGTCTTCGCTGTCGAGAGCGCCTGAAAGCGTGGAGGGCCCCTCCGCCAGCGCCGCGCAAACGAGCGCCCGATTCGTTAGGCTCTTCGACCCCGGCGGCCGCACCGTCGCCAGAATCGGCCGCGTGGCAGGCCGTATTTCAATCGTCTCAACCATCGGCCCCATCGCAGTAAAGTCGTCGGCGAGCCGGGGCGTCGCGCCCCCGGCGCCCCAAGTCTACCACACCGCGCCGCCGCACACTTGACGAGCCTGTGCTGGAAGATCAAATTGTCGTGGAGCCCGATCGGGCGTCACGACTCCAGGTATTCCCAAATTGGTGGAACAAGTAATGGCTAAAATCGTTTGCATCCTCTACGACGATCCCGTCGACGGATACCCCAAGGCGTACGCCCGCGACGGCCTGCCGAAATTAGAGCAATATCCCGACGGTCAGACGCTGCCGACGCCCAAGAGCATTGACTTTACGCCCGGCGAATTGCTCGGCTCCGTTTCCGGCGAGCTCGGGCTGCGCAAATACTTGGAAGGTCTCGGGCATAAGCTCGTCGTCACGTCGGACAAAGACGGTGCGAACTCGACGCTCGACAAGGAGTTGGCGGATGCGGAGATCGTCATTTCGCAGCCCTTCTGGCCCGCTTATATGACGGCCGAGCGAATCGCCAAGGCGCCCAAGCTCAAGCTTATCATTACCGCGGGCGTCGGTTCGGACCACACCGACCTTCAAGCCGCCATCGATCGCAAAGTCACCGTGGCCGAGGTCACTTTCTGCAACAGCATCAGCGTCGCCGAGCATGTGGTGATGATGATCCTGGGGCTCGTCCGCAACTATATTCCGTCGTACCAATGGGTCGTCGACAAGGGCTGGAACATCGCCGACTGCGTGGCGCGGTCGTACGACGTTGAAGGAATGAGCGTCGGAACCGTCGCGGCGGGCCGCATCGGCACGGCCGTCCTGCGGCGACTCAAACCCTTCGACATGAAGCTGCACTACACCGACCGCCATCGGCTCCCCGAGAGCGTCGAGAAGGAGCTCAATCTCACCTACCATCCCGACGCCGAGTCGATGGTCAAAGTCTGCGACGTGGTGACGATCAACTGCCCGCTGCATCCCGAAACCGAGCACATGTTCAACGACAAGCTCATCGGGAAGATGAAGCGCGGCGCGTATCTCATCAACACGGCCCGCGGCAAAATCTGCGACCGGGATGCGATCGTACGAGCGCTGGAGAGCGGCCAACTCGCCGGGTACGCGGGAGACGTGTGGTTCCCGCAGCCGGCCCCGCAGGATCACCCGTGGCGAACCATGCCCCACCACGGCATGACGCCGCACATTTCCGGTTCGAGTCTCTCGGCGCAAACCCGCTATGCGGCAGGCACGCGCGAGATCCTGGAGTGCTACTTCGAGGGACGGCCGATTCGCGACAAATACCTGATCGTCCACGAAGGCAAACTGGCCGGCGTCGGCGCGCATTCGTACAGCGCGGGAAATGCAACGAAGGGGGCGGACGAGGCGGCGCGCTTTAAGAAGGTGTAGTTTGCGGAAGCGAATTCATGTGAGGCGTCGAGAACCAATAGCGCTGGGTTCTCGGCGCCTTTCTTTTTCGACTATCGCAACCCAAGGACGAGCTTTAATCCGTCTTCTACTTGCCTAAACGACCCACTCGATAGCAAGCCAACTCGCTTAAACAAGTATGATTTGTCGACGGTGAACAATTGCGAAACGTTCGCCACGGAGGGCTTGGGCAGTCCCGTTGCCGTGGGAGGCAGCAGGCAATTGCCGGCTGCCGCGGCAAGCTTGGTGTTGGAGGTGATGGCGACGCACAACACAGTGTTGATGCCGCTCGCGTTGAACGCATCCGCTGAGACTACCAATACTGGCCGCGAATAACCGGGTTCGGATCGGCGTGGCTTCGCCAGATCGGCCCACCAGATCTCACCGCGACTGATCACCATGTTTCCTTGCCGATGGATCGCAAGGTCATCGCGTATAACACGGGGTCAACCTTCGAAGAATGGGAGGCGTAGATCTCGTTCAACTGAGCGGTGATCGCCTCGTCGCTTTGTTCTAACAAGAGCTTTTCGATGGCCTTCGTATAGAACTCGCTGCGTGAAATCTCCAAGCGCTCGGCGGCCGCCTCCGCCGCCTTGAAGATAGGGTCAGGAATCGATATTGCCGTTTTCACAACCTAAGTATAACCTCGGTTATACCACGGTCAAGTTCGGTTTGAGGTTCGACCGACCCCATCGACCAGCTCTACCCCGGCGTGTCCAAATACGGATCCTGCCCCATCTGCCGCTGCACCTTTTGCCGTTCTTTTTCGTGGTACAGCATCACCTTGCGGTCGCGGAAGTGCCGCCGCTCGACGCGGCGCTGGGCTTTGCGGAACAGCGCCTGCAGCCCCTTGATCGGCCCGGTCGACTTGGCGCCGAGTTTTTTAAGCCGCTCCGCCTTCTTCGGCCCCAGACCGGCGAGCAAAATCTCGTCGTCGAGCGCTAGAAATTGGCGATACGTCCCCGGATCGCCTTGCCGCCCGCAGCGGCCAATAAGCTGCCGATCGATCCGCTGCGCTTCGTGCAGTTCGGTGCAGATGACGTGCAGGCCGCCCAGCTCCGGCACGTCGGCGCCCAGGCGGATGTCCGTTCCGCGGCCGGCCATGTTCGTGGCGACGGTGATCTTGCCCGGGTCGCCGGCGGCGGCGACGATCTCGGCCTCGCGTTCCACATGTCGAGCATTAAGAATCGTCGGCACGACGCCGCGCTCGGCGAGCAAATCCGCCAACTGTTCGCTCTTGTCGATCGACCGCGTGCCGATCAGCACCGGCCGGCGCTCGGCGAGTCGCGCCAGCGCGTCGTCCGCAACCGCCGCCCACTTCTGGTCGGCGTCGCCAAACACCAGCGTCGGCATTTGCCTGCGAATCGGCGGCCGGTTCGTGGGCACCGACTCGACATGCACGGTGTAAATTTTTCGCAGCTCGCGGCTGCTGGTCGACGCGGTCCCGGTCATGCCGCCCAACCGTTCGTACCGCAGGAACAGGTCCTGCACGGTGATCCGCGCCGCCTGATTGGTCGCGAAGGTAATCTCGACGCCTTCCTGCGCCTCGACCGCCTGGTGAATCCCCGCGCGCCACTTCCGCCCCTCGGCCAGTCGCCCCGTAAACTCGTCGACGATTACGATCTCCCCGTCGCGAACCACATAGTGACGATTGAGAAACATCTCCCGCGCCACTTTGATCGACCGCTGCACATATTCGTAAATCACCGACAGCGGCAGCCGATCCATCGCCGCGGGCTTCTGCAGACCGCGAATCAGTTGCCGGCCGGCTAGCGATAGCTCGACGGTGCGCTCGTCGTGGTCGTATTCGTAGTGCTCGTCCTCGACGAACTGCGTCTTCACCTCCGCGGCCCAGCGATACGCCTCGGCCGCGATCTCCTCGTCCTCGCCCGGCAGCGCGCTGATAATCAGCGGCGTGCGCGCCTCGTCGATCAAAATGCTGTCCGCTTCGTCGACCAGCATAAAATGCAAATCCCGCTGCACCGGCTCATCGCTCGCCCCGACCGACCCGCCAAGCATCTGTCCGAACAAATCCTGCTGCCCGCCGCTTAAGCTGCGGCGCAGCAGCCGATCTCGCAAGAAATCGAATCCCATCTCGTTCGCCGTGCCGTACGTCACGTCGCAGGCGTACGCCTTGCGGCGCTGCTCCTGCGGCTGTTGCCCCTGAATGATGCCCACCGTCATACCGAGGGCCTGATACAGCGGCGTCATCCACTCGGCGTCGCGGCGCGCGAGATAATCGTTGACCGTCGCCAGATGCGCCCCTTTGCCCTCGATCGCCGCGAGATACATCGGCAGCGTCGCAGTCAGCGTCTTGCCTTCACCGGTTTGCATCTCGACGATCGAACGGTGATGCACCGCCGCGCCGCCCAAGATTTGAACGTCGAAGTGCCGCATTCCCAGCTTCCGCCGGCCGGCGTCGCGTACCAGGGCGAATGCTTCGACCAACAGCCGATCGAGCGGTTCGCCGCTACGCGCCCGGTAGCGCAGCCCGAGGCTTTCTTTGCGAAGCTGGTGATCGGCGAGCTTCCCCAGCTTCGGCTCCAGCGCCGCAATCTGCGGAAGGCACGCCGCCCAGCGGGCCAGCCGATCGCCGCTGGCCGCCCGAATGGTACGCATGACCCCACGCGGGACGCGCGAGACGTCCGTGCTGCGCTGAGTCTCTGCGTTGTCCGTCGCCATAACAACTGTATAGCCGAGCCAGCGTGGCTCGGCGAGTCGGGCGCAAGGGGGTCGGGAGTCTTTAGCGACTGGGGAGGTTATCTAAGTGACCACCCCTCCAGTCGCTAAAGACT
>JBGSYU010000234.1:0-12871 GCA_041750715.1 Lacipirellula sp. | reverse complement strand
CGCGCCACTCTGTTTCATGAGTGAACTCCACGACGAATGCGGCGTTTGCGCCGTTTACCATCTCTCGGGCGACGCAGTGAGCCCGCTAGCGCCGTCGCAGGGGCCCGACCATGCGTCGCGGCTCATGCCGCGGATGCTACTCGACGTGCAGAACCGCGGGCAATTGTCGACGGGGATGACGTCGTACAATCCCGACCGCAGCAAGATTCTCGACACCTATCGCAAGCTCGGCACGGTCAGCGAGGCGTTTCGGCTGAACCATCGCGGCAAGGCCGACAGCATCATGCGGACGTACGCCGGGCCGGCGGCGATCGGGCATGTGCGCTATGCCACGTGCGGCGAGGACGACGTCAGCTACGCCCAGCCGTTCGAGCGGCACCACCTGCAGAAGCACAAGTGGTTCAGCTTCGCGTTCAACGGGCAGCTTGCAAACTACGCCGATTTGCGTGACAAGCTGCTCGCCGAAGATGACCACCATCTCACGCGGTCGACCGACACCGAAATCATCATGCACGAAGTCAGCCGCGAGCTGTCGGGCGACCGGCGGCCCTCGCTGGTGGAGGTGATGCGGAACGTGTCGCAGCGGTTCGACGGCGCGTACAGCCTCGCGCTTTTGAACGCGCAGGGCGAGATGCTGATCGCCCGCGATCCGCTGGGAGTGAAGCCGATGAGCTTTGCCGTAGAAGGTCCGCTCCTGGCGGCGGCGAGCGAAAGCGTGGCTCTGCTGAATCTGGGCTACCAACCCGAGTCGATCAAGTCGCTCCAGCCGGGCGAGGCGCTCACGGTGGTCGACAATCGCATTTCGATCGAACGGTTCGCCGAGCCGTTGCGCAAGGCGCACTGCTTCTTTGAGTGGATCTACTTCGCCAACGTGGCCAGCACGATGGACGACCGCAGCGTTTACCTCGCCAGGAAGGCGCTGGGCGAAGAGCTGGCCCGCATGGAAACCTTGCCGAAGGGGGACGATTTGGTAGTTGTGCCGGTGCCGGACACCAGCAAGGCGGCGGCCGACGCGATGGCGTACTCGCTTGGCATCCCGTGCGTCGAGGGCCTCATCCGAAATCGTTACGCGGGCCGGACGTTTATCGAAGGCGGGGCAGGGCGGGTCGCAAAGGCGGCGGCCAAGTACACGCCGCTGCCGGAGGTGCTCTCCGGGAAGCGGGTGCTGCTGGTCGAGGATTCGATCGTCCGCTCGACGACGATGCGGGTGCTCCTAGATCGCATTCGCGAGGTGGGTCGGGCCAAGGAAATTCATGTGCGGGTGGCGTGCCCGCCGATCGTCGCGCCCTGTTTTTACGGCATCGACATGTCGCGGATTCGCGAGCTGTTCGCGCCGCCGTTCGTAAGTAAGCGGTTGTCGAGCGAAGCGATGTTCGCCCAGATGGCGGCGGAGCTAGGCGCCGATTCGCTGCGGTACCTACCGGTGGAGTCGATTTCGCGGGCGATCCAAAAGCCGGCGGACCAATTGTGCCGGGCGTGCATTACGGGCGACTACCCAACGCCGTGGGGGCAGAAGTTGTATCAGGTCGCGCTCGATAATTACCAGTCGCACGCCGATTCGCCCCTGGAGCGGACGTACGAAGCCGCGGCCACGACGGCGGGATGAGGCTGGGCCCCAGTCCACCCCGCGCGCGTCATTCTGAGCGGAGCGAAGAGTCTGGAATTCTCAAATGACGCCAGATCCTTCGCTGCGCTCAGGATGACGATTTCAAAAATTCCGAGCGATATACCGGCTCGCCGCTGAGCCGCATTCGTCGTTCGAAGTGGGTGCGGAAGTCGAGGTCGTGTTCCGCGACTCGTTCTGGCACCACGATCGGGCCGTTCAGCGGCGTACACTCCGCGATCAGCTCCAGCGTGTTGTCGAAGTATTCTTTTACGTCGGTCCAAAAGTGCAGCCGTCCCCCGGGCTGAAGCGTGCGGACGATGTCGGATAGAAAGGCCTCGGTCATCACGCGCCGCTTGTGATGGCGAGCTTTCCACCAGGGATCGGGGAAGTACACATGTACCGCGGCGAGCGCATCGGACGGAATCAACTCTCGAAACAGCCGCAGGCCGTCGCCGTGGACCGCGACGGCATTGGGAATTTCGCGCTTGGCGAGCCGGTGGGCGATGAATCGGGCGTATTTGTAGGCGACTTCGACGCCGAGGAAGTTGTGCTCGGGCGTTGCGAGGGAGGCAGTTTGCAAGAACAGCCCCTTGCCGCTGCCGACTTCAACTTCGAGGGGCGCACCGCCGCTGCCATACAGGGCGGCGAGATCCCACGGCGCAGCGACCAATTCGTCGACCGTGCGGAAATGCCGCGAAACGTCGAGCGTTGGATCAATTTTGGGAAGCGCTCTCCGCCCCATCTACAATTCTTCTCCTCTGCGTTCTCTGCGCCTCTGCGTGATACTCCAAGAGAGATGCCTCACGCAGAGGCGCAGAGAACGCGGAGGTAATACAAGTACGATGGGCAAAGTCTCAAGAATTAGCTGAGTCAGCTTGCAGCATTTCCATTGGGAGGGCGACGCCGGTGATGTCGCCTTCGCAAACCAGCGAGGTGCCGACGAATTCCTGAAAGCGACAGACCACCATCCGGCCGCGGCGGAACTTCGTGACCTCGCACGCGATCGCCAACCGATCGCCGGGGCGTACTATCCCGCGGAACCGCACGTTGTCGATGCCGCCGAAGCCGACGACCTCGACGCCCGACAGGTTATTTCGCTGAACGTGATACGACAGCACCTGGGCCGCCGCTTCGCACATGATGACGCCAGGCATCAGCGCGAACACCGGCATGTGGCCGCCGACCCAGAACTCGTCCTCCGTAATCTCGCGATAGCCAACGCAGATGTGCCGCTCCAGGTCGTCCAGGACGATCGCCGTGAGCTGCTCCATGGCGTAGCGCTGGGGAATCCAGCGACGGATTTCGTCGATATCGGCGACGATACGGCTAAAGTCGATTCCACCCGGATCGACGATCAACTCGGTGGCGGGCACGGAAATGCCTCCGGAGGGCGAGCTGAGATGCGCAGGAGCGCTAAGCCGCAAGCGGCGGGGGGGTTAGGTTTTTACTTGCTGGCGGCGATTCTTCCGGGGGCGGCTGCACGCGGGGCGCTTGCCGTGGTTGGCTTTCTTAACTTTGCGACCTGGCTTGGCCATCGAACTCTCCAAAGGGGGGCGGGAGGACTATACACAGACAGCCCACGCACCGCGGGCGAACGGCCTAATTCTAGCAGGGGAGGGATGGCGAGAAAAGGCGGGCCCCGCGAAGCTAAGGCAGTAGATAGCCCGGCCATCCTGGCCGGACGTCGCACTTGCCCGGCCAGGATAGCCGGGCTATCTACATTACTCCCGCAGATCCCACGCTTCGAGCCATTCCACAGACACCGGTTTCATCTCGAAGCGTTCCGCCATCTGGTCGTTCATTTCCGAAAGGTGCCCGGCGCCGTAGAAGATCGCCACGCGGTCCACGCCCTCGCCGCGCTGCTTTTCGAGCACGTCGAGCGCCCGATTGTTGCGTTCCGTGATGAGCGTCGAGCCCTCGGGACCATTGAGCCCGACCATGAGTTGCTCCATCCCCTCGAACTGTTTCGCCATGGCGATCTTCAGTTGCCGCGGACGATCCTTAGCGAAGAACGCCGCCACCAGATCGACCTCCGCGTTCTCGCCCTTGGCGGCCTGCTGGCTTTGCTGTGCCATCGAGGCGCCGAGCATGCGAAAGTACATTTGGGCGAAACCCTCGTCCCGCTTGTCCATGGACTGCATAAATTCGGCCGGCGAAAGATCGGCGTGGATCATGTTCTCGCGCGTGTAGTCGACCTGCTCGAGCTGATGCTCGACCTCAAGCATCGACTTCATCCCGTTCTGCAGGGCGCCGAGCGGATGGACGCTGGAAGTGCCGCGGCCGCGCGGGACCTGTGTACCTTCGGGGGCGACGAGCTCGTACAGCACCGCGTCGTACTTCTTGAAGCGGCGGTTGAGCTCGCGGTAATAGGCGAGATCGCCGATGTGGACGGCGCCGACGAGGTCGACGTACTGCTGGTAGTCGCCGGCCGATTTTCCTTGCTCCACGTCATCGGCGTTTACATAGCGGACGATCGCCGTCTGCATGGCGAGCGGCCGGCCCTTTTTGTCGTCGAGGATGCGAACCCACTTTTCGCCCGGCGCGCCAGCTTGTTTATTCGCTTTGGCGACTCGAACGATTGCCGCAGGGCCGCTGCTTGCGGGTTCGGCGTCGGCGGCCAGACCGCAGCCAAGTGCTGCCAGGGGGGCGACGAGCCAGGTCCAGGCGGTGGGTCGGGCGTTTGGGCGGAATTGTCGAACAGTCATGGCGGTGGTTCTGCAAAGTGGACCTGTCATTCTGAGCGGAGCGAAGAATCTAGCCCCACGCTAGATCCTTCGCTTCACTCAAGATGACGGGGGGGCAATGACGGGAATGACGCTAGCGGGGCATGCGGAAGTATATCCCTGTCGATTTGGGGATACAAACGCGATCGCCGTGCGGGGGGGCGCTAAGCCGCAAGCGGCTGGGGCGGGCGCCGACCTGCTAGCGATGCCGGCCGGGCGACCGGCATTTTCCGCAGACTTTACCGATCTTACTCAACCGTCGAATCACGCGCATCCGATACTACCGGCACAGAGTCATCGCGCGAGCGCCTGCACGGCAGAGGCTCGCGCTTACCGGACTGCGCCGCGCGTAGGTGGCGCTCTCAAGACGGAAGCTAGAAATCATGACTGCTCGAAAGATTGCCTACGGGTTCGCCGCCGCCTGTGCCCTGCTTGCTCCGGGCGTTGCCTACGGCCAGGCCGAGGACGCGTTCTGCGACGTGAATTGCTACCACGAGCAGCAGTGGTTCGCGCCGGTCGACTTCGATTTCGATTGCCAGCCGATCGATCGCGGGTGCGGCTACTTTTTTAACTACAACCGACTGGCGTGGGATATCGGCGGCGAGCGCGTGACGATTGGCTCACCGGGCCTCACGGCGCAGTCGGAGGTTATTTTCCGCCAGAATCCTTTCGACGAAGGTACGGCGCCACCCTCGTACACGATCCATAACGGCATCACCGACGCGCCGCCCGACGCCGAGGGTGCGTGGGGAAACCGCTACGAATTCGGCTACTTCAACGGCGACAATGGCTGGATGATCGGCGTTATTGAAGGTCTCGAAGCCATTTCCCAAGAGACGTACGGATTCCAGGAGCTTACGGTGCCTGGAACGCTGCCGCTGTTCACGCAAGCGAACGATCCCAATTTCGCCCCCGGCTTCACTATTGTGGGGCCCGACGGGACGCTACCTACGAGCGGTTTCAATCTATCGACGACGGCGAACGGATTCGGCAGCGTACATGTCAACTTCGAAGCGCCCGCCGGCTTCCTCACGGGGTTCCGCGATTATCACATTAACGGCCCGAACAACGAGCAAGCCCCGACCACCGGAGGACCAGGCATCCAACTCTCAGCGGTGGTCATTGTCAACAATCAGATCACCGACATAACTCTCGCGTCGGGCGCCGATGGCATCACCGACGACTTGGATGGCGACGGAATCGCCGGCTTTGGAGTCATCCTCGCCGATCTCAACGGCGACGGAACCATCGACGACGACGAGGTTCTCGCCACCTTCGTCGACTTCAACGATCTCCACCAGTTCAACATCCGCTTCAATACGCTGTTCGTCAGAAACAATGCCCAGGCCGACGGCGTCGAGCTCATGAAAACCCTGGAACTCGATAACAGCCATCTGACGGAGAAGGGCCAGCGAAACCATTTCGACGTTGCCTTAGGCGCCCGCTACTTCAGACTTAAAGACGAATTCTTTTGGACCGGCGACATCGATACCTTTGGCACCACGTTCCAAACCACCGAAGCCGACAACAACATCGTCGGCCCGCAAATCCGCGCCCGCTGGTCGCACCAGCGGCATCGGCTGACCTTCGGCTTGGACGGTCGCGTGATGTTCGGTTACAACATCGAAAACTTGCGCCAGCGCGGCGCCATCGGTCGGTTGCTCGAACCGGGCGCCTTGAACCGCTCTGCCACGGCCCAGCCGACCTACGTCGCGAACGGTCGCCAGGAGACCGAATTCTCGCCACTGGCGGAACTACGGGCAGACGTGCGCTATCGAATCACCGACGTCTTTTCGGCGCGGCTCGGTTACACCGCCACGTTTATCGACAATGTCACGAGAGCCTCTCAAGTCGTCCAGTACCGCTTGCCCGACCTCGGCATCAGGGCGGGCGGTCAGCAGGAGATCTACTTTGGCGGCGTCGACGTCGGCTTCGAAGCGGTCTACTAGCGCTGCTTGCAAGAAAGATTGTAGCTGGCCTCTTCGAGGCCGCCGCCGCGGTCGCAGACCCCGGCTACAGTTCTTTACAATCGACTAAGCTTCGACCTTCTCGGTGTGAAGCTGACGAAGCTCTTCCAGCTCCGACGTCAGCCGATGCCGCAGCGGGCTGGTCGGCCGCAGTTCTTCGAGCAAACCTTCGGCCTTCTCGAAGTTGACTTCGGTGAAGATTCCGGACTTGAACAACTTGTTCCAACTGCGCGAGACTTCGCTTTCAGTTAACACGGCGGGCGCTCCTTGTGCGATTCGGCAGGGGACGCGCGGCAGACGTCCCTCTACACGCCATTATGCGTCCGCGATGCGATTGCAGCAAGCGGCTGGACGCTTCACTGCGCATGCGGCGCGCTACTCCGTTTCGGGTGGCAAGCCCTGAGGTGCTTCGACGGGCGTGGCGAAGCGGCGCACAACCACGCCCTTCGAGTACCCAGGGCGTGCCACCCATCGCCGTTAACGCTCGTGGGATGCACTTGCCAGTGACGGTTGGCAAACTGTCCGCATTGTGGCGGTGCTGCCAGACCGCTAGCGGGCGCCGGTTGCCGAAACCTCCCCGCTTATCGCGACTGCGGTCGGCATAGTAACAACATTGCAGGGAATTCGCTCTTGGGGAGGCAGGCCCAAGTTTGCCCGGACGAATTACGGGTGGTAGGCTCCCCAGTAGGTTAGGCTTTTAGCCTGCCAGCAGCATGTGCGCTAGGGTTGAAAGCCTGACCAACGGGGTGAAAATAGCTCCGCAAGGGGGTGAATGGTTCATGGCGAGCAAATACAATAGCGTGGGTCGCCATGTGGGCCGCCCAAGGGGCTCGGCAATCGCACGGCGGCTGCAAGAGATCGCCGATTGGCTGAACTTAAAATATGTCGCCGCGCTCGCTTGGGCGCCGGCGGCAGTTCGCGGCCGCGTGAGCAGCGAGCTAACGCCGGCGCCAAGAGATACTTATGCCTTGCAGGGCCATTCGTTTCACGGTCGCTGAACTTTTGCCCGCGCTAGGGAGATTCAGCGATCGTCCCGCCTACCGGCCCTGGTGGTTCATGCCCCCCTCCCTCGAAGGGAGGGGACGGGGGGAGGGATTAGCGACGCCGCTGGAGCGATAAGGCTCGAAGTCAGGCGGCGATCGATAATCCCTCCCCTAGCCCCTCCCTTCGAGGGAGGGGAAAAATAGGAGACAGTTGTGGTTCATTCGGATCAACTTCCAGGTTCGTTCTTCGGCCCCTCGACCTTGGTCGAGCTGCTACAGCATCGCGCCCTGCACCAGGGGAACGATCCCGGCTTTCGCTATCTCGTCGACGGCGAGAAAGTGGCCGTGGAGTGGACCTACGCCGCGGTCGACCGCAAGGCCCGGGCGATCGCCGCATCGCTGCAGTCAATGCAGATGGAGGGCGAGCGAGCGCTGCTGTTGTATCCATCGGGACTCGACTTCGTGGCGGCGTTTTTCGGCTGCCTGTACGCAGGCGTGATCGCCGTGCCGGCGTATCCGCCGCGGCGCAATCGCAACATGGCCCGGATCGACGCGATCGCCAACGACGCCGAAGCGAAGATCGCGCTCACGACGTTCGAAGTGCTGGAGCGCGTGCAGACGATGGTCGCCGACACGCCGGCGCTGCAAAAAATTCGCTGGCGGGCGACCGATCAATGGGACGAAGAGCTAGCCGAAGGCTGGCGCCGGCCCGACGTCCACGGCGATACGCTCGCCTTCTTGCAATACACGTCCGGTTCGACCGGCACGCCCAAGGGGGTGATGCTGACCCACTCGAACCTGATGCACAACTCGGCGATGATCACCTACGCGTTCGAGCACTCGCGCTCCAACAGCGGGATGTTCTGGTTGCCGCTGTATCACGACATGGGGTTGATCGGCGGCATCTTGCAGCCGCTGTACATGGGCCGGCCCAACACGCTGATTTCGCCCACGCACTTCTTGCAGCGACCGGTGCGGTGGTTGCAGTCGATCTCGCAATCGGGCGCCACGATCAGCGGCGGACCGAACTTCGCTTACGATCTTTGTGCGGAAAAAGTAACGGCGGATCAGAAGCGGACCCTCGACTTAAGCCGCTGGTCGCTGGCGTTCAACGGCGCCGAGCCGGTGCGAGCCGAGACAATCGACCGGTTTAGCAAGGCGTTTGCGGAGTGCGGCTTCCGGCGAGAGGCGTTTTACCCGTGCTACGGATTGGCGGAGGCGACGCTGATCGTCGCCGGCGGCTACAAGAATTCCGAGCCGGTCGTTCGCTCGTTCGACACGCACGCGCTGGAGAAGCATGAGGTGACGCCGGTCGCGGCGAACGCCCCCGGCGCCCGTGCCCTTGTCGGCAGCGGCGGGAATTTGCTGGACCAGAACATTGTCATTGCCGACCCCGACACGTTTGAACCCCGCGGCCAGAATCGCGTCGGCGAGATTTGGGTCTCCGGTCCCAGCGTGGCCCAGGGCTATTGGAAGCGCGACGACGCGACGAAGAAGACGTTCCAAGCGCGATTGAGCGACGGTCGCGGGCCGTTTCTGCGGACGGGCGATCTTGGCTTCTTGAGCGACGGCGAGCTGTTCGTCACCGGCCGGTTGAAGGATCTTATCATTATCCATGGGGTTAACTACTACCCGCAGGATATTGAGTGCTCGGTCGACTTAGCGCATGAAAAGGTGAAGCCGGGCGCCGGGGCGGCGTTTGCCGTGGGCGATCAGGGGGCCGAGCGGCTGGTGATCGTGCAAGAACTGGAACGCGGCCGCAATCTCGACTTTGCGGAGATCATTGCGGCGATTCGCAAGCGCGCCGCGTCGGACTTTGAAGTGGCGATCTCCGCCATCGTCTTGCTGAAGACGGGTAGCATCCCGAAAACCTCCAGTGGCAAGATTCAGCGGCATGCGTGCCAGGCTGGGTTCTTGGCAGGCACCTTGGCGGCCCTGGCGACTTGGTCGGCCGACACGGGCCAGGTGGAAGTGACGCCCTCGCTACGCAAACGCCATCGCGTCGAGGAAGAATACGACTGGGACGGCATGGAAGCGGCCGCCCACGCGGTTCAGGAGTTGCCCGACGACGCGCCGGCCGACGAATCGGCGATTTATCGCAATGGCTCGCGTGGGGCGGTCTCTCCGAGACCGCCGATCGAGTCTCGGAGAGACTCGTCCACTATACCAGCGGAAACGAGACTCTCCGGCAAAGCTGCGGAGATTGTGGAAATCGTTTTTACTAAAGTGCGTGAAATCGGGCGCGAGCGCGTGGGCGAGCTCGCTTGGGATTCCAACATCGTCGAGCTGGGGCTCGATTCGCTGGAGCGGATGGAGATCATCGCTTCGCTGGAAGAAGCGTTTGGCGGGCGGTTCCCCGACAGCGTGCTGCCCATGATGGAAACATGCGGCGAGGTGGTCGAGGCGATCGAGCAGTACATGGGCGGCGAAATCAAGGATCGTCCCGCCACGCTGCCAGCCTACGCCGTGCCCGAGGAGGATTTTCACTTTGCGAAATCGGCGGAGTACCTGCGGTTGCAGGATACCCTCAAGCTGATGACGACGGCCGAAGGGGTGACCAATCCCTTCTTCACGGTTCACGAAGCGATCACGAACGATCGTACCACGATCGACGGCCAGGAATACGTCAACTTCTGTAGCTACAACTACTTGGGCATGTCGGGCGATCCGCACGTCGTTCGCGCAACGCGCGAGGCGGTGGGGCGGTACGGCACGAGCGTGTCGGCCAGCCGGCGGGTTTCTGGCGAAAAGCCGCTGCATGGGCAACTGGAGCGCGGGCTGGCCGACTTCATCGGCACTGAAGACGCAATCGTCTTCGTCGGCGGACACTCGACGAATGAGACGGTCATCGGGCACCTGTTTGGCGCCGGCGATCTCATTCTGCACGATGCGCTGTCGCACAACAGCATCATGCAGGGCGCCATCCTTTCCGGCGCCCGGCGACGGCCGTTTCCGCACAACGATTGGCGAGCGCTGGAAAAGATTCTCGGCGAGATTCGACATGAGTATCGCCGCGTGCTGATCGTCGTCGAAGGCGTGTACAGCATGGACGGCGACTACCCCGACCTGCCGAAGTTCGTGGAAATTAAAAAACGCCACAAGGCGTACATGATGGTCGACGAAGCCCACTCGATCGGCACGATGGGCCTGCATGGCCGAGGCATGAGCGAGCATTTCGGCATTAAACCGCAAGACGTCGATCTGTGGATGGGCACGCTGAGTAAGTCGCTGGGCAGTTGCGGCGGGTATATCGCGGCGCAGCGCGAGATCGTCGAGTATTTGAAGTACACGGCTCCGGGGTTCGTCTACAGCGTGGGGCTCTCGCCAGCGAATACCGCGGCGGCCCTTGCGTCGTTGGAGCTGCTGCAAGAGGAACCCGAGCGCGTGGCGCGCCTTTCGGAGAACTCGCGGCTGTTCTTGCGGCTGGCGAAGGACGCGGGGCTGAACACCGGAACGAGCAACAATACGCCCGTCGTGCCGGTGATTACCGGCAACTCGGAGCATGCCTTGCGGCTGTCGCATCAGCTAAGAAAGCGCGGCGTCAACGTGCAGCCGATTATGTATCCGGCCGTGGAAGAACGAGCCGCCCGGCTGCGGTTCTTCATCGCCAGTACGCACACGGCCGAGCAAATCCGGCAGACGGTACGCGCGACGGCCGAAGAACTGGACCGGATCGATCCGTCCTACCGCGGCGCCGATCGGACGTTGCCGGAGTTAGTCGACGGCGCCGCGGCACGCGATCCGATGTTGCCGCCGCGATAAGCGTAACCCCGGGGGCTTGCGCCCCGGGCTACTTGGCGATCAACACATGGCGGCTCGGCGCGATCGTTTCAATTGATACGATCATTAGCGCCTTGCCTCACTTGCTTTGCCCCAGCAGCGCCCTCGGTTAGAATCGAAGCTGGCGGGACGGAGCGCAGCTTGTCGCCGTGCATTCGTCGCGGAACCCGCCGAGGATAAGAGGCGCCAGTATGTCGCAAGCCATCGTCGATCCGGCGGAGCTTCGCCGGTTTGCTCATCAATTGAAGCTCTTCAACGCGGAGTTCGAAGACCGCATGACGACGCTCTCCGCCCAGTTGCACGCGCTGAGCGCGACTTGGCGAGACCAGGAACAGAAGAAATTCGCCGACGAATTCGAGCAGCATCTCAAGCTCATCAACCGCTCGATCGAGGCGACGAATCAGTATGCGCCGTTCTTGTTGCGGAAGGCGGAACGGATCGAGGAGTATCTCCAGCAGCGATAGCTGCTCGTTGTCCCAATGACGAATGACGAATGACGAATGACGAAGGTATGGGCTGTTCCCGCCGCTGATCATTCGTCATTCGTCATTCGGGAATTCGTCATTCGCCCATGTCCGGCCCCGCCCAAGTACGCTCGATGCCGGCGATCGACGACTTACAGGTCGCCGTGGCGAAGTTCCATCAGCGGGTGCAAGCGGCCCTCGATGCGCTGGACGGCGAGCTGCACCGCACCGAGGACTACTTGGAGCACGATCGGCCGTCGCACTGGCGGAAAGAACTGCACGACGCGGAAGATGGGCTCCACCAGGCAAAGCAAGACTTGGCGCGGTGCCTGCTGATGACGCTGGCCGGCGAGCGACCCTCGTGCCGCGAGCAGAAAGCGGCCGTCAAGACGGCGCAGATGCGGCTGGCGTATTGTCGCGAGAAGGCCGACGTCGTCAAAGTTTGGCAACGCAACTTTCGGCACGAGTCGCTGGAGTTTCGCGGCCGCGTGGGGCAGTTGCGTCGGGCGATGGAGCAAGACGTCCCCAAAGCTCGGGCGGTGTTGTTGAAAATTCTGCGTAGGCTCGAAGAATACCAGATCGAACGGCCGCCCGAGGCGTTTGAATTGCCCGAGGAGGCAAGGGCGACGCCGCCGGAAGCGGCGACGCGAGCGGCCGCGCCGGAGCCGCCCAGCAGCGATTCGGCAAAAGCGAGTTAATTTTCATGCGTCAATCCGATCTCTACACCAGCTCCGCCCACATTCGGGACGCTCTCGACGACTTGCAGAAGGCGTGGGCCGAGGCGTCGGAGAACTGGAACGACGGCGTGAGTCGCAGTTTTTGCGAAAATCACTTGGAACCTCTCGGCCCGGTCGTCAAACTGGCGTTAGGCTCCATAGCGCGGATGTCGCAGCTCGTGGACCACATGCACCGCGACTGCGAATCGTAATGCATCGAAGTAGCCCTGGGCGCAAGCCCCAGGGTTAACCTCCGGCTCCCGCCGGAGGCTGCTGGCGTTGCGGAGTTGGCTTTTCACTGACGAACGGCTTGTGTGATCGAAACTCGACTTTCAACCCGCCGCGAACTGGAGCTGATGCAGCGACTGCAGCAGCTTGCCGACCGGCGTGCCCAGCAGGAGCGTATTCTGGCTTCGGCGTTGGCGACCGAGCTGAGCGGCGCCGAGGAAGAGTTTGAGGCGACCTCGCGTCAATTGAACGAACGGCATGCCCAGCAGCGGCGCACGTTGGAACACCAGTTCGCCGAAGCCAAAGCGGCGGCCGCCGCGGCACTGGACGCGGGCCAGCAGGCGGCGGAGGCGATTCACACGGCGGCCGTCAAGGCCAACGATGGCCGCCGCGCCGCCGCGATC
>JBGSYU010000233.1:0-2898 GCA_041750715.1 Lacipirellula sp. | reverse complement strand
CCAACACGCCGTGAGCCGCATGCTCGCGCGGTACGGCGCCGACGTGACGGCCGTCGGCAGCGCGGCCGACGCCTACGAGGCTTTTTCGGCGGCGGCCCCGGACGTTTTGCTGAGCGACATCGGCCTGCCGAACGAGGACGGCTATGAACTGCTGAGGCGGATTCGTGCGCAGGAAGCGGAGCGGGGTCTGGAGCCCACGCCGGCGATCGCGCTGAGCGCGTTTGCGGGCGCGGCGCATCGCCAGCGGGCGCTGACCGCCGGCTTTCAAGAGCATCTGGCGAAGCCCGCGCGGATTGCGGATCTGATCGCCGTCATTCGTCGCCTGATTCCAAGCCGAATGTGAGCGGCGCTGGAGCGCCTGCCGTGCGTTGGATCGCCTATCTGTCATTCCGCGGTACTGCGGAGGAATCTAGCCGGACGCATCGGAGTACCTCGGGGTGACAGAGGCAAACGGTATCACTACCAACGTCGTACAGCGGTTGCGGCCAGAGCCGCTTACTAGCTAAAATCAACCGTTCGGGCGCAGTACGTTCGGCGGAGTAGCTCAGTCGGTTAGAGCAGCGGAATCATAATCCGCGTGTCGGGGGTTCGAATCCCTCCTCCGCTATTTTCTTTGCCGGTCGAAGGCGTCTCGCGGCGATGCGTCGGCTAGTTTTTATCGCGAGCCAGTCGTTCGTACTCCTGCCGTACGATCTCGACTCCGTACTGGCGTTCCAACTTCCGCACGGTGAAATGGGCGTCGGCCGTGTTCTGGAAGTGGTCGACGAATAGCGCGTTGATGAGTCCGCCGCCCACGGCGCCGACGATGGGAATGGCCTGGGCCGCGGCTTTCTCGGAGACGGCGATGCCGAAGCGCTGCGCCACCTTGGCGATCAATCGCGTGAGCGCGGTCGTGCCTCCGGCGGCGGTTCCCTTGGTGAGGATTTCCGCCGCCGCAGTAACTTGCTGGGCCATGGCGGCCCGGGCGACGAAGTAGCTCGCCCGAATAAACCCGGCCTCGCCCTCGGCGCCTTCGCGAATTTGGTCGACGGCGGCGTCCGGCGCGTCCCGACCGCCGCTGCCTAGCGCAAAGACTTCGACGCACGCCAGCCGCGCCGCGGGATCGTTGAGGTTCTCGCCCTTGGAACGAGCGATGTCCGCAATCGATCGCAAGATGATGACGGTCGTAATGGGCAGCTCCGCCACCAGCGCGGGCGCTCCGAACATTCCGCCGGCCACGCCGCTGATCGTCGCCGCTACCTTGTGCGTCAGCTTCCACGGGGCCTTCACCGACTCGCCATCGAGCGTCTTGAGCGCCACCGAGAGAGCCGTCGACAGCGCCTCCTCGGTAATGTGCGACATCTGGGTCTGAATCGAGTTCGGCAGCCGGCCCAGCAGAGCTTCCACCGGGGCGCCCACCACCTCGGCCAGCCGGGCTGCTAGGCCAGGCCGTTCGAGCTGTGCGACGGCGCCGTTGAGCAGGGCGAGATCTTCAGCGGTGATCGTTGACATAACTGCCATCTTCCCGAGAGGGGGGCGGCAGGGCAATGGTGCGCCGTGGGAGGTGGTGATGCCATTTGCCCGTCACCCTGAGGTACTCCGAAGAATCTGGCCGGACACTTCGGAGCGCCTCCGAGGGAGCAGCCTCCGCACTTTGCGTTTCTCTTGCGTGGGAGGGGACGTGGGCGGGGGAGGCGCCGGGGCCGGGACGGCCCGGCTCGCTTGGGGGGAGGGAGTTGCGTTGCGGTTTAGGCGAGCGTCGTCTTGCCGGGGATGGCTACCGCTTGCTCTTCAACGTCGTTCCAGGCGTACTCGGTCGGGCCCAGCCGCTCGGTGCTGCCCATGCACTGGTCCCAGGTGAGCGTCTGTCCGGTGTACGCCGCCATCCGGCCCAGAAGAGCGATCATCGTGCTGTTGCACATGTAGTCACCGTTGTTGATCGGCTGGCCCTTGCGGATGCCGGCGAACAGCTCGTCGTGCTCCACCTGATACATGCTCGGCTTCTTGCCGCGGTAGCGCCAGGTGATCTTGTCGTCGTGAAGAATTTGCCCTCGCAGGACTTCGGCCCGGCCGTTGGTGCCGTGGACCAGCTCGTCGACGCGCACGCTGCAATTGTCCTGTTGCCGGCAGGTGAAGTAGACGCGCTGCCCGCCGGGGTATTCGTAGAACACGGTGAAGTGGTCGTACACGTTGCCGTATTGCGGGTCGGTCCGCTGCTGCCGGCCGCCCAGGGCCGTGGCCTGCACCGGCTGCACGTCGCCCAAGAGCCAGGCGGTTTTATCGAGGCTATGCACGGCCTGCTCGAGAATGTGATCGCCCGAGAGCCAGGTGTAGTAAAGCCAGTTGCGAATCTGGTGCTCCATGCGGCTCCACTGGGGCTTGTCGCCGCGATGCCACAATCCATTGGCGTTGTAGCTCGATTCGATGGCCACAATATCGCCAATCGCCCGCTCTTCGAGAATGCGACGCACGATCTCACGGACGCCGTGGTCGTATCGCCAGCACAATCCCGAGACGACCGCGAGCCCTTTTTCTTTCGCTTGCCGGCACGTTTCCATGACGCTTTTGACGCCGGGCGCGTCGACCGCGACCGGCTTCTCGACAAAGCAGTGCTTGCCCGCCGCGACGGCGTACGCAAAGTGCTCGGGCCGAAAGTGGGGCGGCGTGGCGAGCAGCACCACGTCGACCCCGCTGTCGATGAGCTGCTTGTAGCCGTCGAAGCCGGTGAAGATGCGATCGGGCTGAACCGCGACGCGATCCGCAACGACCGCCTCGGCTTTGATGAGCGCGAGACCGTCGGCGGCGCGATCGGCGAACGTGTCGGCGATCGCCACGAGTTGGGCCTGCGGATCGGCTTTCAGAGCGTCGATCGCCGCACTATTGCCGCGATTGCCGCAACCGATGAGACCGACTCGCAGC
>JBGSYU010000232.1:0-3530 GCA_041750715.1 Lacipirellula sp. | reverse complement strand
AGGACACCGGCAGCCGCACCGGCACGATCGTTAACGGCATGCAGGTGGCCGATCGAGCTCAGCTCCGCGATGGCGATCAGATTCTCATCTGCGACGTGCTGATTGAGTTTAAGCAACTTGTCCCGGCAAAGTTAGCGGGCGGCGATCCATTCGCCGGGTCGTCGCTGCTAGGGCCGCTTTTGGGCGCGGCAGGGGAGGCCGAGGACGACGGCTCGAGCATTATGGCCACGCTCGACGTCAGCAAGGATATACGGGCGAGTTGGCAGGTTTCGGCCAAGCCCGAGCAGCAGTTGCAGGCGATGATCGAGATTTCGACCAATCTCAGCAATACTCTGTCGGTGAAAGACATCCTGCCGAAGGTGCTCGACAGCCTGTTCAAGATTTTCGTGCAGGCGGATCGCGGATTCATCATCATGCGGCCCAAACCAGGCGGCCCGCTGGCGCCGGTGGCGACCAAGGCCCGCCGCGGCGACGATGAAGGGATGCGAGTGAGCCGCACGATCGTCGAGCGGGCGATGACTGAAAAGAAGGCGATTCTCTCAGCCGACGCCGCGTCGGACGCGCGGTTCAACATGGCGCAGAGCATTGCCGACTTTCACATCCGCTCGCTGATTTGCGCGCCGATGATCGACTCCAACGGCGAGTCGATCGGCGTCATTCAGATCGACACCAGCGACCAGCGGGCCCGGTTTACCGATCTCGACCTGCAAGTGCTCGCCGGCGTGACGGGGCTGGCGGCCAACTCTATCGACAACGCCCGACTGCACGAGCAAGTCGTCGCCCAGCAGGCGCTGAAGCGCGATTTGGAAGTCGCCCGCGAGATGCAGCAGGCCCTGCTGCCCAAAGCGGCGCCCGACGTGCCGGGCTACCATTTCTTTCAGCACTACCAGGCTGCGTACGAAGTCGGCGGCGACTACTACGACTACGTGCTGCTGCCCGAAGATCGCTTTGCGGCCGTGGTAGGAGACGTGGCCGGCAAAGGCGTGTCGGCGGCGATCCTCATGGCGAAGCTCTCCAGCGACGTGCGATTCTGGCTGGCCCGCGAGCCGGATCCGGCCGTAGCGCTGGCCCAGATCAACGCCGCCTTTTCGCGGCACGGCTGGGACGACCGGTTTGTAACGATGGTCGTGGCCGTGGTCGACCCGCAAGCATGCGAGCTGACGCTGGTGAACGCCGGGCACATGCCGCCGCTGTTGCGAACGGTGGACGGCACGGTCACCGAAATCGGCGGCGAAGAAGCCGGCCTGCCGCTGGGCGTGGCGGATGATTACCAGTATGAGGCGTATCGCCGGGAGTTTCTCGCCGGTGATTTTCTCACGATCTTCACCGACGGTTTTAGCGAGGCGATGAACTCAAAGCGGGAGCTGTTTGGGATGGAACGGCTCGTGCAACTATGCTCAGACAAAGGTACGAAGCCGAAGGACCTGGGGCCGTGCATCTTGGATAGCGTCCGCAAGTTCGCGGGCGATTATCCGCAAAGCGACGACATGTGCCTGCTGTGTTTTGGGCGGGAATAGAGCATGTTGCCACTGCTCGAACTGTTTGGGCAGATCACGGCTCGCGTCGACTACTCGCCGGACGGATAAGTCGCCGCCGCGTAACTCGTATGCAATGAGCCAGCGTTTGTGCATCAGATAAGACCACCGTGCGGGTAAGTCCGCATGTCGCTTGTGCGGAGCGCCTATTTGTAGGTGCTCTTCCACTGCGCGGCGAATCTCGTCGCCGATTCGCCGCGCGGTTTCTGGCCTTCCCTCGGAGACGCCGATGTACTCGAGAATCTCTTCGAGATCGGTTTCGGCGAGCGGCGTCCAGGTGATGTTCGCCATCTATCTATTTCGCGACTCCGCGTTCCGCCAGGCGTTGCGAGACGCGGTTCCACAGAGCGTCAAAGTCAAGCGGCTTAGCTTCACCGCGATCGGCTTGAGCCTGTGAGATGGCGTTTCGCTCGTTCCAAATTCGCAGCTTTTCCTGCTCTTCGCGAAACCGTTGGACGCTTTGTTCAGGCGTCAATTCCGCGGCGCCGCTATTGCGGATTTGAACCAGGAAGTCACAAAATTGATTGAACTCGGTCGACTGTACGGTGGACATCGCTAACCTCGCCAAAGGTCTGAGTTGGTTATTCATTCTACCAAAGAGCCGAGATGTGATGTAGCGCCTGCGCCCATCGGGTCAGGCGGGGGTGGACTACGAGCGCTTGCCACCCGTGGCGATAAACGACGCGAGCAAAAGGAACGGAACGATGAACGCCGTCCTCCCGCTGGTTGTCTGAATCCCTGTGGCCTCAAATCCAAATAAAGGGATTAGAAGTGTGACCCACGCAAAGATCGTTCTTAGACGAAAGTTAAGCCAACGGGAGCGAGCAGGCAAAGCCATACTCGCATTCTAGCCCGTGATTCGGCGTTTCACACCTACGATGTGCGAGGGTATTGCACTCAAGCGGAATGATGGACACGCCGATGGGAGGGTCCGATCGTGGTTTTCCGGCGATTTCGACGTCGGAATCTACCACTTCACCTGCAAGCAGTTCTCGATGCGCTCCACGCCGTCGACTCGGCGGATTAGCTCTTGAGCCATCTGCTTGTGGAAGAACGACCGCACGGCCCCTTCGAGCCGAACCACGCCTTCGGACGCTTCAACGCGGAAGTTACTTCCGGAGACGTACGGGCTACGGCTGAGGGCGCCGTTAACCTGGTCGAGCAGCGCGGGCCGGGGCGGGGAGATGGTGGCTTCCATTTTCTTCCTAGGTGGCTGGGGCGACGCGGGCGCTGGTGGCTTCAGAACGGGACCAGCAGCGAGCCCCGCAGAGTAGGGGCCACGTCGGTCTGTGGAAATATCGGTTACTCGCGGCGAGCGGTTTGATGCAACATGTCGCGTTAAGACAGGAAACCTCCGGTATCCTTTCCGGATGTGCCGTGCGTAGCGGTTGGATGCTAGCAGCGGAAGGCCGAAGGCTGAGGGTCGAGGATCCGAGCCTTCTGGCTCTCGACCCTCGACTCACCTTAGCCCTGTAGCCAGCTTGGCAGCTCGCCAGCCTTAGGCAGATGGATCACCGTCGCCGAGGTGATTGCCGGCAGTTTGCGGACCGCTTCGAGGGCGGCCGCGGGTGGCTCGGCGTCGAGATTGAGAATGCCGACCGCTTCGCCGCCGGGGGCGTCGCCGGCGCGGCCAACGGCCATTTGGGCGATGTTCACGTTGTGCTGGCCGAACGTGGTGCCGACGCCGCCGATGATGCCCGGCACGTCCTTGTGGGTGAACACGAGCAGCCAGCCGTCGAGATAGGCCTCCAGGCGGTAGCCGTCGAGCGACACCAGCCGCGGCATCGAATGGCCGAACACGGCGCCGGTGATCTTGTGTTTTTCGCCGTTTGCACCTTCTATCTCGACGCTCACGGACGAACGGAACGCTCCCATCTCGGTGCGCGACTCCGTCGAGAGAGCAATGCCCCGCTCCTCGAGCAGCAGGCTGGCGTTGACGAGATTCACTTCGTCGTCGAGCGCGCCATGCATCAGACCCGCCGAAAACGCGGAGGT
>JBGSYU010000231.1:0-7822 GCA_041750715.1 Lacipirellula sp. | reverse complement strand
GCCAGCGCGAGCATTTCGGAGTTACAGTCAACGCCCACGACGCGACCGCATTTACCGACGACCTGCGCCAGGATGTAGCACAGCTTTCCGCCGCCGGAACCGAGATCGAGAACCGTCTCGCCCTCGTGGACGTAGGGCGTTGGATCGCCGCAGCCGTAGTCCCGCTCCAAAATCTCGCCAGGGATCGCGGCGAGAAAGTCGGCTGAGTAGTTAACTGGGCAGCACAACGCCGGTTCAACGCGGCCCGCGGCATGGGCGTATCGCTGGTAGACCGAAGACTCGACATGGTGGCGCGGCGATGTAGCGGTGTGGCTCACGATTCGAGAACTCCTTCGATGCGAGGGCGGGCTCTATGGATGGGAGTTTATCCCGGATGAGCGCCATGCTCTGTGAATTTCACCACAGAGGGGCAGTTTTTGTCATTCGGCGTGCTGGCACATCGTTCGCCGCGCCGCAGCCAATCGCAGGCCAGCCATATGAACCACGGGCCATACTCGAACCAGGTGACCACGTAGTCAAAGAACTGCTTGCCGTCATACCGCGTCCCCTGCGTCGGGGCGGTCGGAAACGCGTCGTCCAGCCAGAATCGGAGATAGTATGTCATCGCCAGTGCGGAAATCGCCAACCACGCGCGACCGCGAGCGAACGGCAAGAACGGGAGCGCCCACGTCCAGTACCAGGGATTTTGAGTTGGCGCGAGAAGCCAGAACCAAGCCAGGGTGAGGAACGCGGCTTCGAGCAATCCATCGACGGTCGCATCTCGATACAGTCGCAGCGCTAACCCGGCGGCGATCGCCAAGAAGACGCACAACGTTAACGCCCTGGCGAGCATAAATCCGGCTGTGCGCGCGTCGACATTCAAGAGCTGCGAGACGGACGCCGAACATGCGATGCGCCATGTGTTGGGAACGATCGCGAACCACGGCGTGGCCGCGCCCTCCGAATCGTCAGGCCTGACGTTCTCGACGACCAGCATGAACAAAAAGTCGTTCATCTCCCATCGCGATAGAAACGCCGTCAATCCCGACGTCGGCACAGTAATTCGTGAATTCGTCCCGGAACGATGGTGAGCGACGTCTTCAATCGCAAGGGAATCCGCGGGCCGAAAGGTTATTTCGATTGAATACGTTGACGGTGCCGTAAGCAGCATGGGGGCAACCGTGGAAGCCCCCACAAGGCACGCAATCAGCGCGACCGATGTCGCCGCCGCGACGCCACGCCAGCGGGCCACTGCCGCGACCAGCAGTGGAATCAGCACCACGGCATACAGCTTCGCGCCGATTGCTAACCCGACCGTTAGCCCGCAAAGGACGATGCAACGTCGAGAACATTTCTTCAGGGAAGATTCAAGGCTAACTGCAAGTAGTACGCCAGCAGTCGTGAAGAACACCGCAATCACATCGAGGTGTCCCGTGTTCGCAAATTCCTTGAGGACCAGCGGACACCAGGCGTAACAGATCGTCCAGCCAGGATGTCTGCGAGCAGCGACGAGCAGCTTCCAAAGAAGGACAATCGTCCCGACGTCGAATGTCAGCAGCACGGTTTTCAAGAGGACCACGCGCAACGAGACGGACGTGCCTGCCGGCGTCAGCGCATCGACTACGGCAAATACAAATTGACTGACAAGCGGATAGACGGTCGGCAGCTCCCCGTAGTGGATGCGCTGCAGGATCTCCGCCGATGGAGGCGACGCATCCCGCGTGTCAACAAGTGCCTGAAGATCGCTAGGAAGCGCTTCCCGACCGTCCGCGGCAAGAACTTGTGCCGGCGCGTAACGATACGGGTTGACGCCCTGAGACGCAGCGGCGCCGTCCCACAGGTAGCGGTAAACATCGATCTCTAGAATCGGTGGCGTGAAGAGTAGCAGACCGCGAAAGACGATCGCCGGCAGTAGGATGGCCCACATGAGATGAGCCACCGGCGCCGATCGTGTAGCCCGCAGAATCGCCGCCAAATAGAGCAGAAAGCATGTGGTGACCAGACTCAGAATCAGCACGATGGGCCGATCCCCGGCGTCTCGACCGTACTCAAACGGCCAACTTAGTTTGGCGACGCCGCCGTAAAGAATCGCCTGGAGGCAGGCGAGCACGAGCAGTCCGGACAAGGAGCGATCGCCCACGACGCGTCGGCAGGCTTCGCTGATGGATGGACTCGCGGTCAATGGACCGTCGCCAGCCGGTTGTCATCGCGCCGGCGCCACATATACTTCCCGATGGTGTACAGGATCTTGAAGCCGGCCCGGGCGCTGCCGGTTATGGTTCCGCTGATCTTGCTCACGCCGATGCGCCGCCGATAGGGAACCGAGATTTCGCGGATTCGCAGGCCGCGCGTCACAGCTTTAATTTGCATCTCGACCGTCCAACCGAAATCACGGTCATGCATCTGTAGCTCGCGCAGCAGGTCGTAGCGAATCGCCCGAAACGGCCCCAGGTCGGTGTACGAAGCGCCCCAGAATAGTCGCATCAGCAAGCACGCCAATCGATTGCCGAAGACGCTTTGCGGCGGCATGGCACCCCGTTCACGCTGGCCCATTAGCCTGGAGCCCAGAACGAAATCGGCTGTTCCCGCCAACACCGGCTCGACAAGCTGGGGCAACAGATTCGGATGGTCGCTGTAGTCTCCGTCCAGAAACGCCACCGCCTGCGGCGACTCCAGCACGCCTTGCTTCGTGCGCCTGGAGATCTCCTCCAACCCCGCCAAACATGCAGATCCGTAACCCGGTCGATTTTCCCGGACAACAATGGCTCCCAAGGCCGCCGCAATTGCCGCCGTGCGATCGGCCGAGCCATTGTCCACGACAATGACCGCGTCGACCGCCGGAAGATCGCGCAACACCAGCGGCAACGAGTCTTCTTCGTTTCGCGCCGGGATGACGACCACGACGCCCTTAAGTTGCGTCGCTGAGATCGAAAGCGAATCGTGGGCGACGGCTGGAGAGATCGCATCACTCATGCGGCAGCGACAAATTCGGTTATCTTGTTCCCGACCCGGACGCGGAGAATCCCATCGTGCCGGACCCGCTGGCGGAGTAAGGGCTGCTGACATTTGAATTGGTGCGAGCACGGCAGCTGCCGCCTCGGCACCCATCGTCCAACGCACATCCCGACAGCAACGTGAAACCAACGATCAGGCACGCGCCCGCCAACGTCCATCGCGAAGCACCCATCTTCATGTCGATTCCTTTCGCAGAGTCACTTGGGATTTGGGTTCAGCGGCGTCATCCTTGACACCCGTTTTTATTATCGGTCTGACCGCTCGGACGCTCTGTAACATGCGCCACACACTACGGCCGCGTCTGCGAACGATTGAAGGTCAGCAGTCCGCACAGTCGTAGGATCGGCCACGCCGTCGCATCATAAGTGATTCTGGAAGTCCGTGTCCGTGAAATGGACCACATATCTGTCGCAGTCGACGCGTTAACATGACTGCATTGCCATTGGATTTCCGTTATGCTTTCTCGCATGTGCCAAACCGCTGCCCTGACCGACGCAACCCATCGACAAGCTCGCTCGCAACCGCGGCAGGAATTGACGCAAGGCCTGCTGCCAAATGTTTCGCTCGTCGTTCCTATCGGGCCGGGCGATCTCGCTTGGCAGGCACTCGTGGGCGACCTGACGGGGATCGGGCCCGACGCCGAGGTGCTGTTCGTCGGATCCGAGCGCGAACCGGCCGATTTTCACGAGTTGGTCGGCAAGCACGGCATTGCCTGCCCGGTACGCTGGATCGCCACATCGCCCGGCCGAGCGCGGCAAATGAATGTCGGCGCAGGTGCCGCCATCGGCGCCTATCTATGGTTCTTGCACTGTGATAGCCGCCTCGGAGTCGAGGCGATTCCCGCCTTGGATCGATCTCTGACGATGCATCCTATGGCGATTCACTATTTTGACCTGGCGTTTCTCAACGACGGCCCGGCGGCCACGCGACTTAATGAGATTGGAGTCCGCGTGCGATCACATATCCTAGGTATGCCGTTCGGCGACCAAGGGCTCTGCCTCAGCCGCGTCGTCTTCGAGCGGCTGGGCCGATTCAACGAAGATGTCGCCTACGGCGAAGACCATCTCCTGGTCTGGGCGGCGCGTCGTCACCGGCTGCCGTTGCGCAGCGTCGGCGCGATGATTTCGACCAGCGGCCGAAGATACGCCGCGGGCGGCTGGCTATCAACAACGGCAACTCATCTCTGGCGGACCTGCCGGCAAGCGGCTCCCGAGGCGTGGCGATGGCTGTGGAGTCGAATTTAATGGGCGCTCGCACACCGGCTGTCGTTGCATTTGTGAAGACGCCTGGACTGTCGCCAGTCAAGACGCGATTGGCGCGCACGCTAGGACGCGAGTGTGCCGAGCAGTTCTACGACCTCGCCGTTCAAGCCATCGAAACAACCCTTACGACCGTTTCCGCAAGTATCGCCTGCGACGTCTATTGGGCGGTTGCTGAAGAGGCCGCTCTGTCGGCCGGACGCTGGCAGCGATTCTCACGAATCCTCCAAGGGAACGGCGACCTTGGGGCCCGCTTGCACCGCGTCCATTCTGTGTTGCACCAGCGACATTCCGCGGTGGTGGCGATCGGCGCCGACTCGCCGCAAATGACTCCCCAAGTTCTCATCGACGCAATCGAGCTCCTCACCGCGACGCCGACCCAACCCACACATGTCATGGGGCGGTGCCATGACGGCGGATTCTACCTATTTGGAGCGAGGCAGCCGCTGGACAGGTCGATTTGGGATGCCGTCCCACTCGGAAAATCCAACTCCGCGGCGGCGCTCATCGATCAACTCGCCCTTCGGGGAGGCTGCGTTCAACTTCCCCTGCTGGCCGACGTCGACCTGGCGCACGATCTCCCGGTGCTACGCCAAGAATTGCAAGCAATTGAAACGCCCACGTCCGCTCAAGTCGCAGTCCTCAAATGGGCATCCGGTATGTCGTCGACGCAGGCCAAGTTTTGAACTTAGTCTCACTCGCTCGCGGCCGTGTGCTCGGATGGACCCCGCTCGACCTGCCCGGCGCTATCGATCACCCAATGGCCGATCAGTGAGTGACGTTCATAGGACAGCAAGTACAAGTGGAGGCGTTGGGGATTTGAGTGATCGCGAATGAGAACAGGCCCGTCAATCGCAAAATGATGGTGATCAACCCAACGATCGTGGTCATCGAGTAGAACGCTGAAGTAAGCGCTCGTGTTTGGCGGTTTTTCGGCCAGTTCCTTGTAATCCTGGAAGAATGGCGGAACGCCGATTCCCATTGGCATGTAGAGGCCTTTGGAATAGTCCTCCACCGGCAATTGCGGTAGTTCGTCCATGCGAAAGCCGCTTACGAGGAAGCGGACTTTTCCGCTCGCGGAGCGACTTGAAAACACCAGTTCCAGCTCGTCGACCGGAGCGTTCGCAGCAGGGGAACGGACTTTGCGAAGGATCGCCTGCTCGAAGCGCTCCATCCGCGGGTATTCATTGTTCCAGGGCACATTCAGTGAATAGCGACCCGGCGGCACGAAACTCGCGAAGTGGATGTCGTTTGGCTGGTAAACGTCGCCCCAATTCGCCACGTTGGATGCCATCGTGGTCCGCCGCTTCCGTTGCTGTTCACCGAACGCGACGATGGGCTCGGCAGGATCAAATGTCGCTGGAACTTCCTTCTCATTGAGGACTTCTCGCAACTTTGTCAATGCAATGACCGTCCCGGCCGGGTCAAACCAATGCTCTAAATAATACCAATGATCAAGGTACGACAGCCCCGTGTTATGATTGAACACATCCCGGTAGAAGCCTAAGGGAAATGTAAACCACCCCTGATAGTAGAGCTTCTTTTCTCCATCCTCTTGAACAAAGAGCAGCACTTCCCAAAGACCTGCGTTAAGGCAGTTCTTCGCAAGCTCCGCCGAGACCAGCGACCTTGCTTCCCGCCCATCGCCGCCAGACGCCGACACGGGGTCGCCGGTGGGCGCGCCGAAGCGGACCTGCTGCCGGTTCCACTGCCGATCCGTAAGGGCAATCCTCCGCAATCCTGGATCACCCTTGGTCCATTCAGGGAGGTTCGGCGTCATGAGACTCACATCGACGTTCTTGAATTCGATTGTCGCAATGTGCGGGTGCAGCGGCTCCAGCGTGAAGTCGAAATGCGCTTCGTCTCGCCGCTCCAATCGCAATCGTCGCCCTTGGTACATGCCATACCAGACGCTCCGAGCCGCTGGGTCTTCCGGATATTCCGCATTCGAGAATTCGCGGATCGGCAATACCATCACGTCTGCGGTCCGATAACGCAGCCAGGTGCGAACGCCAGTTCCCGCAGCGACAGCCGGAATCGCAATCGCCAGACCGATGACAAGACGCTTGCGAAAACGGCGACTTCTCACAGCTTGCTTCACAATCATCAGAAACAAGCTCGCGACTGCCAGCGCTATCGCCGCTCGACCTGAGGCAAAACGCCAAATCAGAACTAGGAAAACGACCGCCACGACGACAGCAATTCTCGCGCGAGGTCGGCGCCGAGCTTCAGGCTGCAGCGACTCTGGTGGAGCACTTGATGCAATGGATATAGGAACGGTTGCCAATGAGATTCTCCCTATCGTTCGAACGTCACGACGGTCGGATCGCCGCCGACATCGCTGCGCAACTGAGCGCAGTCTCGGAACCTAGACATGCGCCGCAGCAATCTCCAAGGTGGCCGACTCTTGCTAAAAGCAGTTCGAGATATCTTCTTTTGCGTCGCGTAGACCGCTACCGTGTCCACCTCAGCCACGCCCCGAGGAGCGACCTAACGTGGGGAGTCAGGCGCGTCCGGTTATACTGATCGCCCAGTTTGCGAATCACCTCGGCCTGCGTGGGATACGGATAAATCGTGTTGGCAAGTTTTTTTAGTCCTAGGCCGTGGGTCATCGCCAACGCCACTTGGGAAATCAACTCGCCGGCCAGCGAGGCAACAATCGTCGCCCCCAGGATTTTATCGCTGCCGCGCTTGACCAGAATTTTCGCAAAGCCCTCGGCCTCGCCTTCGAGGACTGAGCGGTCGACGCCGGATAGCGATTGCACGACCGAATCAACTTCGATGCCCTGCTGTTTGGCCTGTGATTCGCTCAGACCCACGTGAGCAAGTTCTGGCGACGTGTAAGTGCACCAGGGGATGACAAGCCGCGACGACTTAGCGCGGCCCATGAACAGCGCGTTTTGGATGACAATCCGCGCCATGAAATCGGCCGCATGCGTGAATTGGAACGGCGAGCAAATGTCGCCCGCCGCATAGATGTGCCGATTGGTGGTCTGCAGAAAATCGTTGACCTTGACGCCCTTCTTGTCGTACTCGACCCCGATGGCTTCGAGGTTTAGGCCCTCGACATTAGGTTTCCTGCCCACCGCCACCAGTAAATTGTCGAGCGGTTCGTTGTAGGCGGAACCATGGGATTCGACGGTGAGTCGCGGACGGCGGTCGTCGCTCTGAATCACAAGATTCTTGCCACAACAGAGCAGCGATACGCCGTCACGAGCGAGCGCTCGCTCAACAATGTCGGCGGCGTCGCGGTCCTCGCGCGGCAAGACGCCGTGCTCCGCTTCGACCAGGAAGACTTGTGATCCCAATCGGGCAAATGCCTGCGCCATCTCGCAGCCGATCGGGCCGGCGCCAATCACGCCCAATCGGCGTGGCAGTTCCGTCAGCGTAAACAGGGTTTCGTTGGTCAAGTAGTCCACGGACTCGATCCCGGCAATGGGCGGAGCGGCCGCTCGCGCGCCCGTGGCAATGACGGCACGCTTAAATGTGAGCCTGGCCCCTTCCACATCGAGCGTTTGGGCATCCACGAACGAGCCCTGACCAAAGTAGACGTCGACCCCGAGCTGCTG
>JBGSYU010000230.1:0-3487 GCA_041750715.1 Lacipirellula sp. | reverse complement strand
GGACGTCGTAAGCGACTCGCAGCCTCAGCGGACAATCGAAACATGGGATGCCTCTTGAAGGTCGAATTGAGTTTGGGGGGGATTTTGGAGGGAGCTACGGGCCACTGGCAGGATTAAGGCGGCGACCCGCAAGCCCGTGGTAGTAGGCCGCCCAAGTGCATGAAAGGTGAGTCGCTCAGCGACGCCCGCCCTTATGTAGCATGCAGTTACGACTACCTCAGTGGCATAGTAACGGGGAGCGCGGGCGGCGGCAAGATCGCTACCAGGGTCGGAGTTTCACACCCTACATACGGTGTTGCCAGCGTAGTGGTTCGCTCGAGATTCGCGACCTCGAAGCCCCCCAACTAGCGGAGCTTCAACCTTCAATCTCTGTGAATGCCGCGACCAATTGCTGGTCCCACCGGGGGAAAATCGACCTCAGGTCGACATGAACGGCGCCCTCCACCGCAGTCGCCGCGACGGGATGAGGCGGCTGTCGCAAGCGAACAAGTAGCGAATTCGCGTCGCCAGATTTCGGCCGAACGGCGATAACCCAAGTCTTGCCGACGACGGACAGTTCGCCAGTTTGGCGCCACGGCGTGTCGGCTTCGCGTGCTTCGGCAGACGCAATGCCAGCGCTCGCTGCCATCAGAGCCGCGAGACGTTCCGCGCGCTGCTGAAGGTTCCCGAGGGGCGTGGACAGCAACTGCCAAACGGGAATTGTAAAGGCTGCGCTTCCATCGTGATCGCCCCGATAGGCGGCCAGCGTCGAGTGCAAAGCCGCGGCTGACGCCGCGTCAATCGCCGCGATCGACGCGAGATAGTGGGCAGCCGCGGCTTCCACGAGCTTTCGCTTGCCGACGATGACGCCGCAAGCCGGCCCGCCAATCAGTCCCGCGCCATCGGCAATGACCAAGTCGGCGCCCGCCGCGATTCGCTCGCCCAGCGTCTCGAATGAGTGAAGGCCGTACGTTTGCGGGTTCAAGACGCCCGCCTGCGTTGCGACGTCGATAAAGATCGCGCCGCAACTTTTCGCTACGTTGGCGACCTCGTTGGTGCTACTCAGTCCCTCGTCGTCTGGGGAACGCAGGAGGGCGGAAAACCCAGGTCCGGCGCCGACGGCTGCGGAGAGCGATGCGACGTCCCCCGCGCTCGTTCTTAAAACGGCGCCGTAACGAGCGGTGAGCCTGGGCCAGTCGATGGCCGCCACTTCCGCATTCGCCCGGGTAGAAACCAGGATCTCGCGGTTGGCCGCCGCCGTGCTGAGCACCACGCCCAGCGCCGCGTCGAAGCTGCTGAGAATCAACGCCGCCTCGGCGCCGCTGAGGTTGCACAATTCCAGCTCGGCGGCGTGCCGAGCATGGGAGCCTCGGCCGTGGTAGTCGCTCGCTATCTGAATCATCGCATGCACCGCGACCTCGGCGAGCGGCGGAACGAGGTCCGGGGCGCCGATCACGATGCCCGTCGCGTTAATGACGGGGCCGTTCGAGAGCGGCTCGCCCATCAGCCGCCGGGCGAGGCGTTCGGCTAACTGCGCGACCGAGGGAATTTCGACGCGACCTGCGCGCTCCACGAGCGACGACCTAAGTTCCTCCAGGAACCCCGTCGCACGGTGGGCCAACGTCGACCCGTTGATCCGGGCGACGACGCTCTTCACACGCGGGTGTTCGAGCAACTCGCCGATCGTGGGCAACTGAGGCAAATGCGGTTCGAGCTTCATGGGCAGGCGCTGGTCCAAGGGCCGAGGAATCTGCGGGGCACGACGGGCACGCAGCTATTATGCGCCTATGCCGCGCTGCGTCCATTACCCGAGCGAGTCCAGGCGGCCCTTAGGGCTTCGCCTCGGGCTCCGCGAGCCCCACGTCGGCCGGCGAGGGAAACGGGTCAACCTCAGCCTGTTTGAGAATCTTCCTCTCCTGCCGCGACGAGGTGAGTCCCATGGTATTGCCGGGAGCAAAGGGCTGACAGCCGCCCGAAACTAACGCCGCGAGCGTTAGCAGAATCGCCCGGATGCGGACTGCGAATGACGGCGCGAGGTCGACGACGTTCGCGGGATGACGCCGCATGGGAAATCCGAAAAGGCGGTGACGGGCCTGGGGGCTCACCACCCAGAGTTCGAGCAAGCCGCGTCTGGAAAGTCGTTTACTCGACGCGGCTTTGAGACATCCACTCGCCGACGGTCGCAGGTCCCTCGGCAGGCTTCGCTTTTTCGCCGCCGCCGAACATGCGCGACCACGCCGAAGGGGCGTCGCCGTTGGATGCCATGCGCTCTGCTGGCACTTCATTCTTAGAGCCGCCGAAGGTGAAGATCTCCTTCGTGCCCTCCCATGCCCTTTTCGATCCATCGCCCACCTTGCGGGCGCTCGTCTTGATTGGCGCGAGCGGGTCGGCCGGCATCTTCGGCATGGTAATCTTGGGCATCGTAATGCTCGGCAGCTTCATCCAACCCCACGGGGTGGACGCTGGTTCCGCGGTCGGCGTGATATCGCTACTCGCCATGTCGCTCATGGCCGCGTCGGTGGCGCCGCTAGGAGCTTGTGCCCGACTGCTCTGCACGGCGCCGAGCGAGATTGCCACGCACAAGGCGCCTAGTTCAAGAAGACGGTCAACCTTCATGTCGTTGCCCTCAATCTCATCGTATTTGGCTATCTGTAAGAGATTATTTGGTAATTCCCGCGCGGGCGCGGAGTGTTTCAGATCTCGGCCAAAGAGTCCAGGGCGGTTGCGCGAACCAGGGGAAGCGCCGATTGTCTGACGCTACCCGATGGCCTACGATGGCCGCTGGCACTGAACGCGACTCCACCCAATTAGCCCCCGGTCAATGACCGGGGGCTAAATGAGATATGAACACCATTGGATTTATCGGCGCCGGCCGCATGGCCACTGCACTGGGCACGGGTTGCGTGGAAGCGAAACTCGTTCCGGCGGGCGGCGTGCTAGCAAGCGACCCCGTCGAGGCGGCTCGGGAAAAATTCGCGGCGACGCTGCCTGGCATAAAACTGCTTGCGGACAACGCCGCCGTTCTGGCTGGCGCCGAAACGATCGTGCTGGCGGTGAAGCCGCAGATGATGACCGAGGTACTCGCGGAGATCCGCCCCCGCGTTACGCCCGAGCATTTGCTGATCTCGATCGCCGCGGGCGTCACACTCAAGCGGCTGTCGCAGGCGCTGCCGCCGGGCACGCGTCTGGTTCGCGTTATGCCGAACACCCCGTGCCTGATCGGCCTGGGAGCGAGCTGTTTCAGCCGGGGCGCCGCGGCGACCGACGACGATGCGGCGCTGGTCGAGCAATTACTTGCCAGCGTTGGTCGAGCTTATGAAGTTGAGGAATCGCTGCTGGACGCGGTGACGGGGCTAAGCGGATCGGGTCCGGCGTTCGTTTACACGGCGATCGAAGCGATGGCCGCCGGCGGCGCGGCGATGGGGCTGCCGCCGGAACTCGCCTTGGAACTCGCGGCGCAGACCGCCGCGGGCGCCGCGGCGATGGTGCTGCAAACGGGCCTCTCGCC
>JBGSYU010000229.1:0-3450 GCA_041750715.1 Lacipirellula sp. | reverse complement strand
ACCGCGAGTGGACCATCGCCAAGTGGCTGGTGTACTCGGGGTCGGCGAGGTCGGGGTAATACTTGAAAAGCTGCTCGGTGGTGAGCATGCCCTTGTAGATAAGGACCTTTGTCGAGAGGGAGCAGATGAAGAACAGCTTCGCTTGTTCGAGGGACTTGTCGCTGCGGAGCTGGTTTGAGGCACGCTTGCGGATGAGGTAGAGTTGGCGCTCGAAGGCTTCGCTATCGAAGGCGTCGCTCTCGAAGGCAGACGTGCGAGCCGGGGCGTCCTCGCCCCCGGCAGCGATCACCAACTGCTCGACCACGGGCTCGCCCGACTTCGCGGTGGGTCCAATGTCGGCGGCTTTGCAATCGGTGGGTACGCGACGCCAGCCGATGAGCCGCTGGCCTTGCTCGGCGACGATTCGCTCGACGACTTGCTTGCAGAGCTCCCGCTCGGCGTCAATCTGCGGCAAGAACACGTTGCCCGCGGAGAACCGGCCGGCCGCGGGCAGCTCGACGCCCAGATCGGCCTTCACCACTTTGGCGAGAAACTCGTGCGGCAACGCTGTAAGGATGCCGGCGCCGTCGCCCGTATTGATCTCGCACCCGCAGGCGCCGCGGTGGTCCATGTTGCGCAGCACCTCCTCGGCGTCGAGCAGAATCTGGTGACTCCGCTGACCCTTGATGTGCGCGACAAACCCCACGCCGCACGAATCGTGCTCGTGAGCCGGGTCGTACAGACCACGCTTGGCGGGGAGATGAACGAGCGGTTGGCGGTTTTCCATGGCACGACTCTTTCCTGGCATTTACTGCCAACTCTTTCCCGTTGGCAGCGTTCGCTCAACTCTCGCAAAGGCGCTAAGGCGCAAAGGCATCGCAAAGGAAATGCGGACGGCTTGATGTTGTATTCCTAATTTTTTCTCTTGGTCTTCTTTGCGCGTTTCTTTGCGCCTTAGCGCCTTTGCGTGAGACCTTTGACTTTGCCAATTGAATTAGGCCGGCGCTTCGTCGAGTTGAAATTCGCTAGACGGCACGATATCGGACGCGAAATCGCCGTCCGCTTTGAGCAGACCGACGAATTGTCGCGCCAGTTCGCTCAAGCCACGGTCGCGCCGGTGGACGATGCCCAGCGGGCGGACCAGGGCGTCACTTCCATTTCGTTCAATCGCCACCTTCGCCAGCGTGCCCAGCGCGATCTCGCGGCGAATGCTCGGCTCCGGCAGCACGCTCACGCCGGCGTTGATCTCAATCGCTCGCTTCATCGTTTCGACATTGTCGAACTCCAGCGCGATGTTCACCACCGCATGGCTGCGAGCGAGCGCTCGATCAATGGCTTCGCGGATGGCAAGCCCTTCCTCGAACGCCACGAACGGCTCGCCCGATACAGCCTTGAGGCTCACCTCCGCTTCACGGCTTAGCCGATGCCCAGTATGGCAAACGATGACCATCGGCTCGCTCCGCCACGGAATCGCCGTCAGCGTGTCGGTCTCCTTCGGATAACTGACGATGCCTAAGTCAGCGTCGCCGTTCTCCACCGCCTCGCACACGCGATGCGGGTGGAGGTATTCCAGCCGCACCGAAGCCCGCGGATGCTCCGCCGAAAACCGCTGCATGAACGCGCTCATGTGATGCAGGCCGACCGAGTAGATCGATGCCACCACCAAACTCCGTGCCTCGGCGTCGTGCAGCGTGCGAACCTCTTCCTCCAGCTCCGCGTACCGCTTCACAATTTGCCGGCAGCCATCGTAGTACCGCTCGCCCTCAACGGTCAGCTCGAAGGGACGCTTCGAGCGATCGAGGAGTTGCACCCCCAGCCGCTCTTCAATCGCCTGGACGACCTGGCTGCAGCTCGACTGCGAAATGTCGTTGTCGTCGGCGGCGCGCGAGAAGCTCCGCCGGTCGACCACGTCGCAAAAGATTTTGAGGGATCTTATGTGCATGGAGTTGTAGTTCGAGTTGGTGGCGCACCGCCGGCGCCGGCATCACTCAAGGTGCGCAAATCGATACGCGGCGTGCGCGGTTCGCAGACATATGCTCTGCTCGCCACGTTATCCAAACGCCGCCAAACCTAAAGTCCGCGACGAGTCACTTCTTCAGTCGATGCGAGGCTGGAGTTGCACCGGAGCCGCGCCGCGCCCTGAATCGCTTTTACCAATACAGGCCGACGGCAGCATCGAGAATTGAGATACAAGAATACGGCTCGAGGTTCGCCCCGTCAAGGAGCAAGGAAAATGCCCAAAACGGCGGATTTCCATATAGCCGAGCCATCCTGCCTCGGCGCCCCCGGCCCGATCGCCCTAATCGCAAAGACTGGACACTTCCGGCCAGGTCGCCACCGCGACTCGCTGAGGCGAGATGGCCGGGCTATTTATTCCGGTAACTTTTCGAACTCGTAGGCGTGCCCGCGGTCGCGGAGGACTTCGGCCTTGATGATCTTGTCCGGCTGGCCAACCGGGGCGTCGGGATCACGGCGCTTGATCCCTGCCGCCACGTCCATGCCTTCGATCACGCGGCCGAACACCGCGTGTTTGCCATCGAGCATCGTGGTCGGCACGAACGTCAAGAAGAACTGCGAGCCGCCGGTGTTGGGGGCGCCGGTGTTCGCCATGCTCAGCACGCCGCGGAAATGCTTGCGGGCGTTGGGCTTTCGGTTTTCATCGCGAATGTTGTACCCCGGTCCGCCCCTGCCCGTGCCTTGCGGGTCGCCGCCCTGCGCCATGAACCCTGGCAGCACGCGGTGAAACGTCACGCCGTCGTAATAGCCTTGCTTCACCAGCGAGATGAAGTTGGCGACCGATTGCGGCGCTTCGTTCTCGAACATCTCTAGCACCACGTCGCCCTTGGTGGTGGTCAGCTTCACGCGCGGCAGGTCGTCGGCCTTCGCCTCGGCCTCACGAATCTGCGCTTCCTTCTCCCACGCCCGCTTCATGGCGGGTAAGCGCTGCTGGTAGTCCGCCGTCGACTGAAGCAGTTCTTGCGGCAACTGGCCGTCGGAACTGCCCGACGCGCGCCACTTGGCGAAGTATTCCTCGGCCAGCTCGAAGTCGTTTGTGTTGAACGCCGCGATGGCGCCCCACAGGTAAAGCTGCGGCCACGTCTCGCCGGCGTCGGCGTCGATGAGGCCTTTGATCAACTTGATCGCCTTTTCGTACTGATCGCCGCCGTCGCCGTTGGCGTCGCCCGTGAGGCGGAACCGGGCGATGTCGAGCAGCGTTTCGTTGACGTCGGCGTGGGCCTTCGGGTCGGCCTTGTAGACGGCGACCCCGGCGTCAGCGATTTGCTCGATTAGGTCATTGGCCGTCGCGTAAAGATCGGCCACTTGCTTGTCGAGCGCTGCCCGCGGCTCGCCCTGGGCGGCGCGACGCTGCTCCTGCACCGCCGGAATCTTGTCGATCGTCTCTTTCCACTGCCGGTGCAGCGCATCGAAGGCCGCCCGTGCGGCGACCGCATCGGCCGCAGGGGCCGCCTC
>JBGSYU010000228.1:0-10013 GCA_041750715.1 Lacipirellula sp. | reverse complement strand
TCGACCACGGCGGAGTTTCCAGCTTGTAGGCCTGTAGATCCTCAGCCTGATCTTTCGCCTTCGTCCAAGCAGCTTCCAACGACGCAGCGGCTTCTTTGCGGCCGGCCCACGCTTCGTCAGACTCGCCCGGTTGCGTGCCGTAGAACTTGCCCCGCGCCAATTGCTCTTGGAACCATCCTTGGCTTGGCGCCTCTTCCAAGAACCTATCAAACGGCTTGGCGAAGTTCTTGTGATCGCGCCCCCAAGAGTGCCATTGGTCCAAAAGCGACTGCTTTGGCGGCAAATTCTCGAGCGAGGTGATCTCGGCCAGCCCCTCGTACTGGCGCGCAGCTTCCCAATCTTGGTACTCAGAATCGAGCCGCACATAGTGCTCGGGGAAGTCGTCTCGAGTCTGGCGCTGCGATTTCCACAACGCGCGCGGCACCTCAAAGTAGTACGCGTCTTTGATGTGGAGGATATCGGAAGCCATTCTTCTTCAAAAGCGTGTGAACGCCCCCGGCTCTGCCGGGGGACTGCATCAAGTGACAGGAATCCCTTCGCGTCCCCCGGCAGAGCCGGGGGCGTTCATGTGATTGACCAGTCGTACGCTCATCAGCGTCTCGATCACTAAGCCGGCGAGGTAATGGACGACGATCAATCCCGCGATGCCGTCGGCCAGCAGCGGGTCGTTAGTGCTCTGGAAAAACAGCAGCGCCGCCAGCGGCAGCGTCATGCGAATCAGCATCGCGAGCAATGCACAGTTCAGCCGTCCGGCCGGCGTCTTCGCCGAGGCGACGATCGCCAACGACATGGCGCCGACCAACCAGACTAAGATCGCGGCGACAGCGCTGGCCGGATAGGCCCCCGTCCCATACCGCCGCGCGGCGACGATTCCTGCTGCGGCCGAGACAGCCGCCAGAAAGACCCCCAGAATCGCGATGTACTTTGCCGCTCTTGCCACTTTTCAATCGCAAGCCGTTGGCTTGCGGATAGCCGCTCGTGCGTCGGCGTCCTTGTCTGAGACCGCACCGTTAGTGAGGCGTTACTTCGTCATCTCGTTCGCGCACACTGCGTTTACGCTCCGCGTCCGCCGAGCGAGTAGCGGCGATGAGGTACATCATGCCCGCGACTAACCCGAACGCAAATCCCGCCAGCCCAATGAATCCCGTCCCCCACCGCTCGTCGAGCCATTGCCCGCCCAGCCCGGGCAGAACCATCATGATCGCCGACGCAGTGATTCGCGCCACCCACTGCATGGCGACGGCCATCGGAGGCCTCTCGGACCTTCGCTTTTCCGACTCAGGTCTTTCCGACCCAGGTCTTTCCGACTCCCTGCCGGGCCGGTGGGCCAAGGTTGCCTCGCGCTTCCGCATTCGGGGACTTCAGTACACTAAAGTGCCGCCCTTACCACCGTAAGTGCCTGCGGATTGGCAACTTAACGTGATCGTCGGCGACTACTTCCAACTGCCGCCGCTGAAAACGGCGGCCAAATCCGAAGGCTACGAATCCGTAAGACCCAGTGCCTGCACAATTTATTTCTAGCGGCGAAGAGTGTCAACCACTCGCCGCGGCAATTCGTGCTTTTTTTCACAAAGTCCGATCAGCCATGCCTAACTCCTTCACCGATTTATGGTTGCGCGCTGTAGTGCAATCAACGAAGCCAACGGAACAGCTAGAGGCACCCTACTGCTGGCACCTAGCTGCACACTCTAACACCTCAAATTCGATTCGTTGAATGACGCAAGTCATTATAAACAAATGGTTTACAACGGTTCTTCGACCACAAAATGGTTGCAGAAGTGGACGATTTTGTCTACTATGACGGTACAGCGAGGCGCCGATGGCGCCTATTTTGCTAGCGGCGATTTTCTACTGCAAGGATTCCAGCGAACGATGACGGCGGCCACACTCCGATCGTTGACGGCAAAAGACCTCGCCCAGATGGCTCGTGAGCGAGGCGTCTCGGGGTGGCATTCGATGCGCAAGGAGGAACTCGTCGGCGTCCTCATCCGTATGGCCCGGCGAAAGGCCATCGTCGAAACCAAAAAGGGGGCTTCTGGCAAGGACGCACACGCCAACGGATCGCACCTGCGACCCCCGCGATCCGCCGGCCGGCCAGCGAGCCCATCCCGCAGCGCGGGCAATCCGCAAATTCAGCGGATGCTTAGCCAACTCCAAACCAAACTCGCGACGGTCAGGAATCTGGCGGCCGGCGCCCCGAACGCGCGTGCGCGGCACGATCGGCTGGTCGTCATGGTTCGCGACCCTTATTGGCTGCACGCTTATTGGGAGCTCGCGCCGCGAAGCGTCGATCGCGCCCAGGCGGCGATGGGCCAGCGTTGGCACGGCGCCCAGCCGATTTTGCGAGTCTTTCGCATGCAACCCGACGCCGCCGCCCTGCACGAACGCGATATTCACATTCATGGCGGCGTTCGAAACTGGTATATCGACGTGCAGGAGCCGCCCGCCGACTACCGGCTGGAAATCGGTTACTTGGCCGAGGACGGCTCCTTCTACTGTCTCGCCCGCAGCAACGAAGTGTCGACCCCGCCCGCCGGCACGAGCGACGCGGTCGACGGGAATTGGAAAGCCGTCTCCGAGAACGCCGACCGCATCTACGCGATGAGCGGCGGATACTCGGCCCAGGGCGCCAGCCGCGAGCTGCAAGAGTTGCTCGAAGAGCGGCTCCACCGGCCGTTAGGCTCTCCCATGAAAACTCGCTACGGCAGCGGCGCCGCCGGCCGCACGGGCGAGCGACTGGAGTTCGCCGTCGACGCCGAGATCATCGTCTACGGCGCCGTGAACCGCGACGCCCATGTTACCCTGCAGGGCGAACCGGTACAACTGCGAGACGACGGCACGTTCGCGGTGCGGCTCAGCCTTCCCGACCGGCGGCAGGTGATCCCGATCGTGGCGAGTTCCTACGACGGCGTCGAGCAGCGGACCACGATCCTGGCCGTCGAACGCAACACCAAGTCGATGGAGCCCCGCATCCGCGACGTGACGGAACACCACGAATAGGGCTTTGTTTAGCGACCGTCATCCTGAGCGGAGCGAAGGATCTAGCGCGGGGGCAGATTCTTCGCTTCGCTCAGAATGACATAACCCCGTCACGCGTTCGCACCTAGCCCCCGGTCAGTGACCGGGGGCTAAATTATTGCCATGGATGAACTTTCCTCGCAGCAAGCGGAAAACCTCGTCGCCTTCATCAGCCGGTTCGAGAGCTGCATCGTCGCTTACTCCGGGGGCGTCGACAGCGCCGTCGTGGCTAAGGCCGCGCAACTCGCCCTCGGCGAGCGAGCAGTCGCCCTGACAGGCGTGAGCGCCAGCCTCGCCGCCGGCGAGCTCGAAGCCGCCAGGCATATCGCCGTCTCCATCGGCATCCGGCACGAAACGCTCGACACCGACGAGCTTTCGCAGCCGCAGTACCTGCAAAATGCTCCAGACCGTTGCTTTCACTGCAAGACGGAGCTGTACGTTCAACTCGGTCAGGAAGCGAGACGGCTCGGCATCCGCACGATTCTGAACGGCGCCAACGCCGACGATCTCGGCGACTTTCGCCCCGGCATGAAAGCCGCCGCCGACCACGACGTTCGCAGCCCCTTGGCCGAGTGCGGGCTCGACAAGGCCGCCGTGCGATCTGTAGCTCGCCTTTGGAATATCGAAGCCTGGGACAAACCGGCGACGCCCTGCCTTTCCAGCCGTGTCGCGTACGGGCTCAGCATTACCCCCGAGCGACTGGCGCGTATCGACGCTGCCGAGCAAGTGCTCCGGGCGCATGACCTCGGCACGGTCCGCGTGCGACTGCACGAGAACGACCTGGCCAGACTGGAAGTGCCGCTGGGCGCGTTGCCGCAGCTCTGCGAAGCCAAGATTCGCGTAGCGGTGGTCGAACAACTCCGTGCGCTGGGATTTCGCTACGTCACGGTCGATCTTGAGGGATTTCGCTCCGGCAGCTTCCAACAACTTGTGCCGAGTGAAGAGCTGACGCGATTCGCGCAGAAGTCGTAGCCGAGCTTCTCCGAAACTCGGTCAGGCAGTTTCGGAGAAACTGCCCTACTAGAAAAACCCGCCGCCCGGCCCTGGCGGCAGCGGGGCCATCCCGCGCTCTTTTAGGCGATCGTTCATGCGGTTGAGGCCGTTCTCGAATTTCGCCCGCTGCTTGGGCGTGGTCCAGTCGAGCATTTTTTTGCGGAACTGGTCGGCTTTCTTCGGATCCATGTTCGGCGGCCCGCCGCGACCTCCGCCGGGGCCGCCCGGCCCGCCGCGAGACTTCATCTCATCGATCCGTTTGTCCAGCGCCTTGCGTTGCTCCTCGGGCGACATTGCCGTGAATTCGTCGTACCGCTTCTCAAACTGCTTGGCCATCAGCGGCACGAAAATCGGCATGCTGCTCTCAAAAAATGCCATCCGCTGCTCGTCGGATAGCCCCTTCATCCGCTCGCCGAAGGCGTCGCGCTGAGCCCGCCGATCCGTCTCCGACAACTGATCCATCTTCGGGACGTTTTCATCGCGCAGCTTTTCCAGCTCCGCGACGACGGGATCGTCGCTGTATTGCTTGCCGCTGTACCACCCGAAGTTCCAACCCCACAGCAGGACGGCGACAGCCAATGTCGCCACCCCCAAGATCGAATTTCGATTCATAACGACCTCCTCGACCTCACTCGGCCACGATCACTGCATCGACGTGGCCATCTAGGTACGCAAAATTCCGCGACCCATTTTCGCCTGGCGAGCCGTGGAACGCTTTGAAATCGTAGACGACCAACACCACGCCGCTTTGGCCGCCGACAAACGGATGATCCAGAACTTCAGGCCGCGTCTTGCCGGCAAACTGAATCGAGGGGTATTCGTAGCTGAGGCCTTCCTTGTCGAACCACGTTTCGTAGTGGTTCGTCGCCTCCTCCGGTTTCTTGTCCACGTCCTCCGCCGGATCGTAATAGTCGCTGGGGCAGCGAAAGATCTCGCGATTTTTTTCGCAGTAGGTTGCCAGCACATCGTAGAGCGAAGGCAGCTTGCCGGGGTTCTCTGAAACCGGCAGCCGCGCCGTCAGCGGAAACTTGCCGCGCTCGCCCTGTCGGTCGAGATATTGCGTCATCGCCAAGCCGATCTGCCGCAAGTTGCTCTTGCACTGCGCGCTACGGGCCGATCCCCGCGCCGACTGCACCGCCGGCATGATCAGGCCAAGGAGCGCCCCGATGATGGCAATCACCACCAAGAGCTCGACCAACGTGAATCCGGCGCCACGCTTCACGACACAAGCTCCCCTTTTTCTTTGCGGCCTTCGCGAACCTCTGTTCACCGTTTTCTGCCTTGAACAGAAGGGTCGCAAACGCCGCAAAGGAATCGTCGAGTTTCAAGGCGAACTCATTATACGCGTCGCCCCTATTTCGCCGCCATCAGTTTTCAACCCTGAACGGCCCGGGAAGTTTCGACCGCGGCGGCAACGCTCCGCTTGGCAGTCGCTTTGCTGTCTGCTACAGTCGCAAACTTGACGGGTTCCAGAATGGGCGTCTGTTTCAGCGTCTGGCGGCGTTATGAATCAACTGACCACGATCGACTACGCGGTATTCCTCGTCTATTTCATCGTCGTCGCGACTTACGGCTACTGGATCTACCAGAAAAAAAAACGCTCCGAGGCGTCGACCACCGACTTCTTCCTCGCCGAGGGTTCGCTCACTTGGTGGGCCATCGGCGCATCGCTGATCGCATCGAACATCTCCGCCGAGCAGTTCATCGGCATGTCGGGCTCGGGCTTCCGCGTCGGCGTCGCCATCGCGGCCTTCGAGTGGATCGCGGCGTTGTCGCTCATCATCGTCGGCGTCTTCTTCATGCCGATCTATTTGAAAAACCGCATCTACACGATGCCGCAGTTCCTCGAACGTCGCTACAACGCCACCGTCGCCATGATCATGACGATCTTCTGGCTGTTTCTGTATATCTTCGTCAACCTCACTTCCATCCTCTATCTCGGCGCCCAAGCCATCGGCAGCCTTGTCGGCGAGGGTTATTTTCACTATGCGCTGCTGGCGCTATCGTTGTTTGCGACGATCATCACTCTCGGGGGCATGAAGGTCATCGGCTACACCGACGTAATTCAGGTCGTCGTGCTGATCATCGGCGGCTTGGCCACGACCTATATCGCCTTGACCATGGTAAGCGAACATTTTGGTCTCGGACAAGATGCCATCGCCGGGTTCAATAAACTGCTGACCGAGGCCCCCGATCACTTCCACATGATGTTATGGAGGCCCGGCCCCGACGCCTCGCCCGAGTACGTCAGCAAGTATCTTGCCGTTCCGGCAGCAATGTATTTCGCCGGGCAGTGGATCGCGAATCTCAATTATTGGGGCTGCAATCAATACATCACGCAGCGCGCTCTGGGCGCCGATCTCGAAACGGCCCGCAAGGGCCTGCTCTTCGCGGGCTTTCTCAAGCTCCTCATGCCGGTCATCGTCATGCTTCCGGGAATCGCGGCGTTCGTTTTGTACCAGCAGGGAAAGTTGCAGCCGGAAATGGCGCCCGGCGGAGAATTGGTCACCGACAACGCTTACTCGGCAATTTTGGGTTTCCTGCCCACTGGCTTGCGAGGTCTCGCCGTGGCGGCGCTGACTGCCGCCATCGTTGCCTCCTTGGCTGGTAAAGCCAACAGCATCGCCACCATCTACACCCTCGATATCTACAAAAAATACGTCAACCGAGACGCGACCGAGCGAAAGCAAGTCTGGATCGGCCGGCTCGTCATCGTCTTCGCTATCGTCATCGCCATCATTTGCAGTTGGGACGATATGTTTAATATCAAGAAGGGCGGCTTCGACTTCATCCAAAAGTATACCGGCTACGTCAGCCCAGGTATTTTCGCCGTCTTCATGCTTGGCATGTTCTGGAAGCGCACCACCGGCGCCGCCGCGGTCGTGGGCGTGATCCTCGGATTCCTCCTGTCGATCTTCTTCAACGACTTCGCCCCCTACCTGGGCTACAGCGAAACGCCCTTGTATACGGTGTACGACAGCGGCAAGACGGCCGAAAACGGCAGCCGTATTCTTGAGATCCCCTACCTCATCTGCATGGGCTGGGCCTTCGCCTTTACGGTGCTCGCGATGGTTCTCGTCAGCCTGTTCGGCCCGAAAGACAATCCCAACGCGGTCGAGGTCGACTCCAGGATGTTCAGAGTCTCGGCGTCGACGGCCGTTTTGATCGCCGTGCTGCTGATGATTCTGGCGGGGCTGTACGTCCGATTCTGGTAACGCCTGCCGCGCAAGATTTCCCCCCGTCAGTGACCGGGCGCTATGTGGAAGATCGGAGAATGTCCGGCCCGCAATCGCCGCATCACTTCGCGTGATGCCGACGACGAACCTTCGGCCGCCGCCGCCGCTGGGCTCCGCCGGTCGCCCGGTAGCCGTACTGAATGGCAAACCACTCTGCGAATCGCTCGCGGGCGGCGTATCCCGTGTTGCGGTCGTCGATCAGGTGCCCCAGCTCGTGAATCAGGATGTTATTCAGGTAAAAGTCTGCAATCGCCTCCGCAGTCCAGGTGAGCCGCCAGGCCCCGTGCGACGGCTCGTCCCAGCGGCCGCCGTACATGCGGGCTTCGTTAATCACCTCCGTCCGCGGCGGAATGGTGAACCACTCCTCCAGCGAGTTCTCCAGCGGGTACAGGTACAGCGTGGAGCCCCACTGCATGCCGTAGCAGGGGAAACTCTGCTTCTTGCGGGTCATCGTGCTGAATTGGATCACTTCGAGCCCGCTCAGGAATTCCTGCGGAACGCCGGCGAGCCGGTCGCGAACCTGCGCTGGGGTGACCACATGGCAATATCCTTCGCCCGGTTGTTGGACGATCACTCGGTAGCTCTTGCCGTCGCCGCGCGGCTCGTGCCAGTCCTCGGGCGGGGCGAACGGCTCGCGCATATTGTTGGCGCCCGCTTGCGGAGTGCGGGCGCGGCGAGACCAGCGCACGGTGCGCTGCACGCGGGCGGCCTTGGCCGGTCGTAGTCCAGATGTTTGCGAGCGATTGCGCGTCGACATGGTGAACCTAACCTTAAAGAGTCAAAACACTTGTGCGCAAGACACGCAGTGCGCGGGGAGCACTACGGAGCGACCCTGCCAGGCGAGCCGACCAAGGGGAGAGGAAATGGTCGGGTGGCCTTCCAGCTCACAATTCCATCGTAGGCTGCCCCCGATTGGGCCGGCAAATAGAAGTTGTAAGACCTTACGGAAGGCCAAGTTGGGCCAGTCGCCAAAACCCCCCTAAAGGGTGGTAAGGTGGGGATTTCCGTGCCTTCTCGGAAGTCCGTTGGAAAGTCTTGGAGCACGTCTCCTCGACGACAATTCAACGCGCCAGCCGACGCGCTTTCAATTTGCTATGCTTCCGAAATGGAGGTAGTGTTCTACACGCGCGCTGGATGCCACCTTTGCGATGACGCTCTGGAAGTGCTAGAGAGCCATGGGCTGGTTCCCGCGCCCATCGACATTGATGCCGACGAGTCGCTCCGCCAGCGCTTTAACGAGTGCGTCCCCGTCGTAGAAATCGACGGCAAGATTCGCTTTCGTGGGCGCGTCGATCCCGTCTTGCTGCGACGGTTGCTACGCGATTGAGCAGAACGTCGCTCATCGGCGGGCGAAAAATCCTATCGAAACGGGTGTTCGCGCAGCGAGTCGCGGCTCGCCTGCCGCAACGTGTGGCGGGCGATCGCGTAGAAGTTCACGCCCAGTAGCGCGACCCAAGCCCCGATCACGCCGCAACTGAGGGCGCCGAGCGCGAGACCTGGCCAAGTCACGTCGTCCCCGGCGGCGCGGGAGATGCACGCCCCCCCGAAAACGAAGCCCATCGCCGTTCCGGCCCCGACGCACCAGTGGCGCCACCGGCCGATCTTTTCAAAGCTCGCCAGCGTCGGCGCCGGCAATCGAAGCTCTGCGACCTGCACCGGCTGCGGCAAGGCGACCGGATCATCGCGGTCCGAGGTTCCCGGGCGGGCTTTCCACTGCTGAACTTCGGCAGAGGAATCCCGCAGCCGCGTGCCCAAGAACGTGCCGAACAGGTGGGCCGCGACCAAGGCGACGAAGCTTCCCAGCATCATCCGCGAGGCTTCGCCTATCGTCAACATCGCCGCACAAAGCGCCGCCACCAGCGAAACGAAGAAGAATAACTGCCGCAGCCCGAACCGCATCAGATTCGGCTCGTGCGTTGGCACGGCGGGCGGCGCCTCGCGACCGATGGCAGCGGATTTCGGCACGATCGACATATCGCCCAATTATCGAACCCGTAAAGCCGCCGGCAACCACGGATCGTCGATGCACCTGTCAGTTCCACATAAATTCTTTGCGACCTTTGCGACCTTCTGTTCAACGTATTGGATTTAGAACAGTAGTTCGCAAAGGGAAGGCCCCGAGCGTCACCTTCGGCGTTGCCGGTCACCGCATCTGCTCCCGCTTGCTCGCCGGAAACTCTCTCACGTCAAACCGCCACTGCCGACCGCTGCCGATGGGCGCCGTGACGACGCCTTTGGCGATCAGGTCCGCCAGGTAGGCGTTGGCGTCCGGCAAGGCGAAACCTGCGTGCAGCTTGGCAGCTTCGCCCTTGCCCATGGCTCGGCTCTGATGTTCGCGCGGAATCCGATCGCGGACGATCACTCGCTGCGGCGCCGCCTGACCGCGAAGCGAAGCCAATTCCGACTCCATCTGCGAATGAAAGTCATCGGGGTTAACCTTATCCATGGCGGCCAGCGCGGCCCGTACCGACGCCCAACTCGTCTTAACCGCAGCCGTATCGAGATCTGGAAGCGAGCCGCCGTTGGCCGCGGACGAGGCGCGAAGTTGCTCCGGGCACGCGGCGGCCCAAACGGTGAATGCCACTTCGCGGCTCCACTCGAACATGCGCATGTGGAGACTCGATTCACCCCAGCACTGGCGGAGCTGTTTGACGACAGGTTCCAGGGCGCGAGCCCGCTTGCCGAGTTGCTCAAAGGCTGGCAGAAACCCGTCGCAGTCGTCGCCCTCCGCCTTCAGCCGAAGCTGACGGGCCTCCTCGCCAAGCC
>JBGSYU010000227.1:0-2826 GCA_041750715.1 Lacipirellula sp. | reverse complement strand
GCAGCACGCCCGGCTGCTGGGGCAAATCGCTCAGCGCGGCGAACCGGTGATCGTCGCCCCGCACTCGGGCGCCGGCGGCGACGAGCCGGGGGACGAGGCGGCCGCCAACCCGACGGAATTCTTGCTGGTCGTGGCGCCAATCAAGACCGATCGCGGCGTCGATGGACTGGTCGAGGTCTTTCAGCGCGTCGGCGCTCGGTCGGCCACGCAGCGTGGGTATTTGCGGTTCTTGGAGCAAATCTGCGAGCTGGCCGGTGAGTACCTGAAGACGCGCCGGCTGCGGCACTTCGTCACCAAGCAGTCGCTGTGGGAGCAGCTCGAAGGCTTTACGGCGTCGGTGCATACCAAGCTCGATTCGCGGCAGACGGCGTATACGATCGCCAACGAGGGCCGCCGGCTGATCGGCTGCGACCGCGTGACGGTCGTGCTTCGTAAAGGGCCGAAGTACGTGGTCGAGGCGATCAGCGGCCAGGACACGTTCGATAAGCGGTCGAACGTGGTGCGGATGCTGCGGGAGCTTTCGACGGTGGTCGCCCGCAGCGGCGAGGATCTGTGGTACAACGGCGACACGGCGAACCTGGCGCCGCAGGTCGAGAAGGCGTTGAACGCCTACGTGGACGAATCGCACACCAAGCAAATCGCGGTGCTGCCGCTGCGGGAGATCGATCCGCACGCCGACGACAAGTCGCGCACTCGATCGCGCGAGAACATGCTGGGGGCGATCGTCATCGAGCAGCTCGTCGACAGCCGGCCGCCGGACGGCATGCTGCAGCGGGTCGATGTGGTGCGTCGGCATAGTGCGACGGCGCTAACCAACGCCCAGGCGCACGAAGGGCTGTTCCTGCTGCCGCTGTGGCGAACGATCGGCAAAAGCCGCGTGCTGGTGACGGCCCGCAACCTGCCCAAGACGATTCTTGCGGCGATTGTGCTAGCGGGCCTGATCGCGTTCTTGAGCTTGTTCCCGTGGGATTTTACGGTGACGGCCAGCGGCAAACTGCTGCCGGCGGCGCGGGGCGACGTGTTCGCCGCGCTAAACGGCGTCATCACCGACGTGCCGGTGGTGGAGGGGCAAGCCGTTAAGAAGGGCGAGGTCGTCGCCGTGCAACGCAGCACGGAACTGGAGGAAAAATTCATCCAACTCCAGGGGCAGGTGGCGGCCAACACCGAGGCGTCGCGCGCCGCGGAGTCGAGCCGCAATGCGCTCGATCCGGCGCGGGCCACCGAGGCGGAACGGCTGGAAGTGGCCAATGAGATCGAACGCGTGAAGATCGAGGGCGCGAGCTTGAAAAAGCAATACGCCCTGCTCTCTGCGGAGAAGGAGCGGCTAAAGATCACCAGTCCCATCGACGGCAAGGTGGTAACTTGGCGCGTGAACGAGTTGCTCGAAGATCGGCCCGTGAATGCGGGCGCGCGTATCATGGAGGTGGCCGATCCGACGACCGATTGGGAACTGCAAATCGACGTGCCCGAGGCGAAAATGGGGCATGTCATTCGGCAACTGCGGAAGATTCGCGAGCAGGACCCGAAGGCGGAGCTGGAAGTCACGTTTATCCTGGCGACGCATCCCGACCCCGAGGACAAACTGCGGGGCCGCATCGTGAAGATCGACAGCAGCGCCGAAGTGAACGGCGAAGACGGCAACACGGTGCGGATGACGGTCGCGTTCGATCAGAACGAATTGTTGAAGATCGTCGAGGGCCCCGGCGAGGTCGCCGCGGCGACCGGGCCTGCGACAGTTAACGCTCAATCGCTCGCCGAGCTCAAAGAGAACCTCAAAGTGGGCGCCGATGTAAAGGCTAAGATCCACTGCGGCCGAGAACCGGTCGGCTATGTGCTGTTCCACGAGCTGTGGGAATTTATTCAGTCTCGAATTCTGTTTCGGTTTTAGAAAATTAACCACGACGGCACGACTGACACGACGAAAAATGCAAATGCAAAGAGGGAACACTAATCGGCACTAATCGTCTCTAATCTTGATTGGTGTGGATTAGCGCCGATACGCGTTCCTTCTCTTTTCTTCCGTCGTGTTCGTCGTGCAGTCGTGGTTAATTGATCTTTTTGTGAGAGCGGAGTTAGTCATGGATTTACTGGCGATTGCAATGTTGCTTGCCGCGTTTGGCCAGGTCGCTGGCGAGGCGCCGTCGTTCGTGCCGAGCCAGGCGCCCGCCGGGGATCCAGTTTTCAAGGCGTCGATTACCGCGGAGAAAGACGTCATTATTTCCGCCGAGGTGGAAGGCACGCTCATCGAGCTCCCCGTCCGCGAAGGCTCGCGGATCGCTCTCGATGACGTCTTGGCGACCATCGACGATCGCCAGGCGCTGGCCGCGCAGAAGGTCGCCAGCATCGGGCTCGACGCGGCCCGGGCGAAAGCCGACGACGACGTGGAAGAGGTCTTCGCCGTGGCCTCGGCCGACTTCGCCAAGATCGACTTGAAGAAGGATCTGCTGGCCAATCAGAGCTCCCCCAGGTCAGTCACCGAAATTCAGATCGAACAGAAACGGCTGGCGTACAAACGCGCGACGCTGCAAATTGAGAAAGCGAAAAAGGACCGCGAGATCGCTTCCAAAGAGGCCGACGTCAAGGAGGCGGAGCTCGGCGCGGCTGGCATTGCCCTAGAGCAACGCACGATCGACGCCCCGTTCGCCGGCGAGGTGCAGCAGATGTTTCAGAAGCAGGCCCAGTGGGTGAAGCCGGGCGATCCCGTGCTGCGGCTGGTGCAGTACGACATGCTGCGCGTCGACTGCTTCGTCCCGGCCGGACAGTACGATCCGGTCGACCTCGCCAATCGCCGCGTGACGGTCACCGCTCACCTGGCTCGCGGCCGCG
>JBGSYU010000226.1:0-1845 GCA_041750715.1 Lacipirellula sp. | reverse complement strand
GTCGCAAAAGACTCCCGACCCCTTACGGCATGCCACACAACTGTTTAATGCAGCGTAAGTTATACGCAGCACCACCATTGTCCACGGCGGGGCAGGGGAGTGTCAATTGCCGCGGCGCCAGCGCGTCGCCGCGACCGCTAGCGCGCCCGATCACTCTAGTCCGCCCGAGCGAAAATCGTATAATCGAGAGTACCGCTCGCCTTTAGTAGCGCACGTTCTTGGCATGCCGCACACGCGGCTTCTGCTCGAAAAGACATGCTACGATCCCCGAGCGTTTGACGGATCAATTCTCAGGCTGAAGGATCGGCCGCCACGCACTTTGCCCCCACCTTCGATCGCAAGACGCCGATCGACCCTACCGGCAAAGCGAGCCGGGGCGTCCTCGCCCCGGCGCCCCCATGCGTCAACTCTCTCGGAGATCGTAACCACGCCCGCCATGCTTCATGAAGATTTGCCGCTCGCCGTAAAGAATGAACTCGACGCTGAAGGACTCAACGGCGTCCCCGTATTGCTCTCGACCAGCACCGACCTCTCGCTATCGGGGCGCCCGCGCCGGCACTGGATCGTCGCCACGCACGAGAATGTCGCCGCCGTCGCCGATGGCGGTGGCGACGGCGATAGCGACGCGGCCAAGGTTGAAAGTTTCGTTCCGGTAGCCGACGTGCAGGAATTCCGCACCCAGGGCGCGGTCGGCTCGGGATTTCTGCAAGCGTACGTCGAGGATCACTGGGTTGACTTGGCCCGTTATTCGAACGCTGAGGCGGACCGGTTTCATCGTGTCGCTCGTAGTTTGGAAGAGCTACGCACTACGGGCGCGATCGGGGACGGGACCGCTGAAGCGGTTCCCGCCACTCACTGCGTAACGTGCGCCGTTCGGCTCCCGACGCCTGGCGAGCTATGCCCGCGGTGCGTTCCTCGTAAGGCGATTTTTGGGCGGCTCGCTCAAATGCTTTGGCCCCATCGAGCGACCGCCGCGCTGATGTGCGGCCTGATGCTCGTCGCGGTGGCGACGGAGCTGGTGCCGCCAAAGCTCCAGCAGTACCTAGTGGACGACATCCTCCAAGGGGGCCAGCAGGCACTCAGTCCGCAGTCGCTGCTCACGGCGTTACTGGCGGTCGTCTCGGCGCTCGCCATCGCCCGCGTCATCCTCAGCATTGTCAATTTTGCCAAGGGGCGCCTCGCCACGCGCGTCGGCGTGACGCTTACGTTCGATCTGCGAGCGAAACTGGTTGAAAAGCTCCACTCGCTCGGCCTGAATTACTACGACCAGCATCAGGTCGGCTCGCTCACCAGTCGCGTGGCCTACGACAGCGAGGTCATCCAGAGCCTGCTGCAGCAAGTCACCGGCGGTTTCCTGCTGCAAATCGTGCAGGTCACGGCCGTCGGCGCCATGCTGTTCACGCTGAACCCCAAGCTGGCCTTTTACACGCTCATCCCGGCGCCGCTGGTGATTGCCGGCAGTTACTATTTCTGGAAGCGAGTCCACCCCAAGCACTACCGCTACTGGGACTCCAGCAGCAAGCAGGCTGGTATGCTCACCGGCATGCTCTCGGGCATCCGCGTGGTGAAGGCCTTCGCCCAGGAAGATCGCGAATACGCGCGGTTCAATCGCATTAGCGACTACCTCCGCCAGTCGCGCATCAACGTCGATTACTCGACCGCCGCGTTCTCCGCGTCGATGCAGCTTATCTTCAGCCTCGGGGGGCTGATCGTCTGGTACGTCGGCGGTCGCGACGTGCTCGCCGGCAAGATGACGCTTGGATCGCTCATGGCGTTTTTGGCGTACCTTGCGATGTTTTACACGCCGCTGGCCACGCTCTCGCAATTTACCACTTGGCTTACAAA
>JBGSYU010000225.1:0-2544 GCA_041750715.1 Lacipirellula sp. | reverse complement strand
CGTGTACCGGGGCTTGGCGACGCGCGCCTTAGACGAGACCGTTCAGCTTTCCAACTAAACGTCGAAGTTCGATGTTTAGAAAGAATGGGCACATGAATAAACAGTGGTTGAGTCGCGAGTTATTGGCGCCGTTTGCAGCATTAGCGCTCGCGGGCTGCGGCGGTCCCTACGACGCGACTGTTTCGGGAATCGTGAGTCTCAATAGCGCACCCTTAACGAGCGGAGTCGTCTCGTTCGCCCCGGAAGCGACTGGAGCGCTCGCCTATGCCCAAATCGGCGCTGACGGCAAGTACGAACTTCGGACAGGCCGCGAAGAAGGCGCAGCTTCTGGGCAGTACGTGGTGAGCGTGATCTCCACGGAATCCACCGGCGATCGCGGTAAAGATGGCGGCCCGCCGCCGATGGGGAAACTTGTCACGCCGCAATGGTACGGCGACCCAACCACTTCGGGACTGACCTTCGCGGTCGAGCCTGGCGAAAACGAGATTAACCTGGACCTCACGACCACGCCGCCCCCCGGGTGGAAGCCGCCGCCAAAACGCCGCTGACTACACAACCTACACAACATCGCATGACGCGACCAACGCCGATTTGCCGTGATTCAACTGATGATATCGCCCTGCTGTTTACAATTCCGCTCGCCGCCATCCGGCGCCAAGCCGGCTTGCTGCCGCGACGCGTCCGCGACGCAACCTGCGCGCCGCGCAATGGCCACGCTGGCAGCGGTCTGGATCGGCTGCTTGACTCAGCCCTGGTCGGCGCGCGGCGAAGACGTTTCAGCGCCGGCGTTCTTGCAGATTTACGAAGCCAAATGGAAAACGATCGAAAACCGCCTCGCCGACATTCATAACGTCGGCTACGGGCGATTGTGGTTGCCGCCCCCCTCGCGGGCCGATAGCGGCAACCTGAGCGTGGGGTACGACGTGTACGACCGCTTCGACCTGGGCAAGCCGCGGAACGAAACGCTGTACGGCACTGAGACGGGCCTCAAAACGCTCGTTCGTTCGTCGCACGCCGCCGGCGTGCTGGTGAACACCGACTTCGTCCCCAATCACAACGGCTTCAGCGACCAAAGCAGCGTCGATACCCGCGGCACGCCTTCCACCGCCGACGACGTGACGTTCGTCCAGGGCGGTGATTATCCGGGCTTCGTGGTCACCCTGCCGGGCGACGTCGACGGCGACTTCCACGGGGCGTTTGAAACGGGCGAGCAGAACTTTCGCCTGTCGGGGCTCATCGACATCGCCCAGGAGAAGAACCACCAGTTCATCCGTCACCCGACGACGCCGGGCAACCCCCAGAACATTCCCGCCGGCACGCAGGGCGCCTTCGGCCGGCCGATCGCCGATCTTCCCGATCCGAACAACGCGCGGTTCTACCCGGACCAAGGGCTGGGCGGCACTCCGGTGTTCGATCTGGCGCTCAACCAGAACGTCATGCTCTACAACTTCAACACGACGGCGCCGCTGGCTGGCGATCCGTATGCCGAGAACGCGCTAGGGCTGATCCTGCGAAACGCTCGCTGGATGGTGCAGGAGATCGGCATCGACGGCTTCCGCATCGACGCGGGACGGCACCTGCCGACCGACGAACAAGGCGATCGCTGGGTGCTGAATTACCTCGACCAAGCCCTGTTCCGCGCCAAGCTGGAGCCGCTGCTGGACGGTAGCCCGCAGCACGTTTACTCGTTCACCGAGACGGGCTACGACTCCAACGGGTTCATCCAAAAATTCATTCGCGACGATATCGACAACGCCAACCTCGGCCAGGTCGGCGGCAATCGCGACGCGCTCGATTTCAACCTGTTCGGCGCACTCAGGGGAAATCTCACTGCCAACGGCTTCGCCAACAACTGGCACAACATCCGCGGCGCGAGCATCGACCTGAACGACGACGGCCTGCGCAACGGCAGCCAGGGCGTGGCGTTCGCCCAGAGTCACGACGAGCTCGGCCCGGCCCTGCAAAACGTCGCCTACGCCTACACGCTGCTGCTGCCCGGCAACGCGATCGTCTACACCAATGCCAAAGAGTTCGGCAATGGCCGCGACTTCCCCCGCGGCGGCAAGGACGACGCGCTGGGCGGATTCCACGGCGAGACGGTCACCAAGCTGGTCGAGCTACGCAATTCGCACGGCCGCGGCAACTTTAACGAACGCTGGATCGACGAGGCCTTTGGCGACGGCAACGGCAACGGCCAGCAGGAGTCGGCCATCTACGTGTACGAGCGGTCCAAAAGCGCGGTCGTCGGCCTGAGCAACCGCAGCGATTCGTTCGTCGAGACCCGAAACGGCGTGCAGACCAACTTCAATCCCAACACGATTCTCGTCGAGCTTACGGGCAACGCGAACGATGCAGTTGTCGATCCCGGTAATGCCATCCGCCAGACGCTGCGGGTGAACGGCTCGGGGCAGATTAACCTCAGCATTCCCAGCAACGCGGGGCACGGCCGCGGGTATGTGGTGTACGGGGTAGCGCCGCCGCAGGGGACGCTGTCGCTCACCAACGTCGCGTCCACGCTGGCCGGCGCCACGCCGACGGCGGCGA
>JBGSYU010000224.1:0-3858 GCA_041750715.1 Lacipirellula sp. | reverse complement strand
TTACCGGTGCATTCTAGAACGCATGGGGCCTTTATGGTATACCACAGCCGTCGCCAGGCCTGCTAACCCTAGCAGAACAACGCTACTTGGCTCGGGAATGGCCGATGCAGCTACCTGGGCCTGAGGAACGCCGAAGTTCAGTTTCCAAATGTCCAAATCGAGACCGTTCACATTGCCGTCGCTATTCGCATCGCCGTCACTCAAACCGGGGGATGCCGTGCCGACGCCTCGTTGCCAAATAAGGAAGTCGGCGCCATCCACGTCGCTGTCGCCGTCGAAGTCGGCGCTATTAGCGGAGGCAACGCCCCGAACAATGACGTTGTCAATGTAGAAGGCTCCCTCGCCCGTCGGCTCTCCGAAGATGATTTGCTGGAGCTGCGAAACGGGTTGGGTGCCGGCGGACCCGTCTGTCGGAAATGCCACGTTGGTCAGCGCCGGCAGCGACGCGCCGTCCACAGTCAACGAGAAGCTCTGGGCGGTCAAGTCGATCATGACCTGGACGTGGTTGTAATCGATGGTCTCCGGCCCTGGGCTGGGCTGCCCGTCATCGACAGTGTAAAACGCCGCGGTCAGCGGGCCGTTATTGAGCTGGACCTGTCCGGCCGCCGTGAAATTGACCAAGAATGGATAGCCGTCATAGCCCCCGAGAGTCCCGTTGCGCAGGAAGAACTGCGCTTGGCCGTAATTGACCCACAAGTCGAAGTCCACGGCCACAAGTCCCGTCGCAACCGCGTTGAACGCTCCGCGAGCTTCGGTGGCCCCTGGCGGAACTCCCACAAAATCAAATCGCTCGATCGCCAAGGCGTTAATCCCGCTCGCCGAACCGGGACCAGGGTACGAAGCGCTGCCCGGAGCACCAAAGGTCTGGCCTTGGGTCACCTGGATCTTGTAGGGATACGGCTCGGCGATGACGTCCCAGACGCCCGCTTGCGGAGCATCGGGATCGGCGTCGCCATTAACTGGGTCGCCGGGCGAAATGTTCCCGAGAAACGTGGTCGAGTCCGACGCATCTTCAAAGTCATCAGCGAAGTAGGTCGTCTGCGCTGAAGCGCCGCCTGCAGCAAGCACACTGGCCAGGGCTGTCGGGAAGAGAAGTAGAGCTTGGAGATTCATGATTCTGTCCTTTCGAGGGTGATGAGGCTGTGATCGGTTTACGGACGACTACTCAGATTTCAGGGGGAAGTCAAACTGGTTGGGTCCGTCTGCGGTAACGTCGGCTTTCAATTCACTGCCGCGGTTGTATCGGGGCGGCAACAGCGACTCGTATTCGTCCGTGAGTTCCGTTTTTCCGGTGGCCACGTTGAATACCTCCTTCTTCCGCGGCGTGGGCTGCAGGGCCGTAATCTCGACGCGGAACGTTCCCGCCATCGGACCTCCCGCCGCTGCGATCTCGTAGCGACCGTCGATCACCGGCGCTCCCGCCGTTGGACCCTTGGTCCCGGGCAATGGAATAAAGGCAATCTGTCCTTTGAGGACCGGCTGGGCGTCGAGCGTTACTGTTCCAGTTACGGGGTTTCTTGCCGACTTCTCGCCACAACCGAGAGTCGCGACCAACCCAACGATCGCCGCCAGCCAGCCCGCAGCAGCGGCAGGGCTCCGATGCCCGGTCCATCGCGGCTGGAATTGCGCGGTTCGTCGCGCGGCGGCTATTGCCACTGCATCGATCATCTAAGGCCCCTGGTTGACTTCGCCGCCGGCAATGGTCGAAATCGCTAGCCAGGCCGGCAGGTCTACCGATTCGCTGTAGAACTCGACGTGGCCATCGGCGAACATTACCTCCACTCCGCCGGCGTGGTTACTGCGGGCCGCGACGTGCTCCAGGTGAGACGATCCGGAAGGCAAGGTATTGTTGCACGGCTGATTCGGTTGAGAGACGCATTGATTCGGATCCATCGCGTCGCCCACGCTGCTATTGGGAGTGTTGCGATGCGAATAGGCGGCGAAACCCATGTAGGCGAACGGCCACACGCCGCGATGGTCGCAGGGACTGGCCGCTGAGCAAACCAGCACGTCGACTCTCCCTGTGAGGATTTCGCTTCCCAGCGCCGTGTTGGAAGTTCCGTCATCGAAATCTTTGAATTTGCGGGCGCCTTCCACTCGAAACGCGCCTTTCGTCTCTAGGTCCAAGTTGTTTCGTGGAACGCAACCGCGTATCTGGCTGAACGTGACGCCGTTGGGCGCCCATGTCTGCGGCCCGAAGTTCACCACGTAGTTTGATCTCGATCGCTGAACGGAGGCGTCCGAGGGCGCGGTCATCTTGCGTCCCAGTCCGTCGTCGCTGGGACAAAAATAACCGGGAATCTCGTGCGCGACGATCTGGTTATTTGGAACCACGTAGATCGAGTCGTTGTAGTTGTACTGTGTCGCCAACGTACCTTGCTCGAGGTATGGCAAGATTAAGAGCAGGGGCGACAAACCGCGCCACTCGGGAATCCCGCCCAATAGATTGACGAGATCGCAACCCGTAGCACCTTCGGGGAATTCCTGCTTAGCGCTGGCGTAGTTTTGCATCGCCACGCCGATTTGCTTCATGTTATTGGTGCATTGCATGCGCCGCGCCGCTTCGCGCGCCGCCTGCACCGCCGGTAACAAGAGCGCCACTAACACGCCAATAATGGCGATGACGACCAAGAGTTCGACTAATGTGAATGCTTTGCGAGAAGTGGTCATGTCGCAAATCCGTTTCTCACGTCCCAAAAAGGCTTGCTCCCGCCGGCAGCGACGTGTCGCCGCCGGCGGAAAGCAAGTTTGCCCCCCAAAAAAGCCGACGCTTAACTACCCCCCCTATGATCCGCTCCGCGGTCGCCGCCGCCGCAAAACAAACGCACTGGCGATCCCCAGCGTGGCGAGCGCCAGGCTCGCCGGCTCGGGAATCGCCTGGACGATGACGTTGTCGATGTAGAACACGCCCTCGCCCGTCGGCTCTCCAAAGACGATTTGCTGGAGTTGCGAAGCTTGCTCGGTGCCGGCGGGATTGGGGCCGGCGATGCTGGCTAATGCCACGTTGGTCAGTTCCGGCAGCGTCGCGCCGTCCACGGACAACGAGAAGCTCTGAGCGTCGAGATCGATCAGAAACTTGACGTGGTTGTAGTCGATGGTCGCCGGCCCTGGGCTGGGCTGCCCGTCATCGACAGTGTAAAACGCCGCGGTCAGCGGGCCGTTGTTGACCTGGACCTGCCCGCTCGGCAAGAAATTGACCAAGAGCGGATAACCGCTATAGCCCGCACCCGTCCCGTTGCGCGGGAAGAACTGCGCTTGGCCGTAATTGACCCACAGGTCGAAGTCCACGGCCACAAGTCCCGTCGCAACCGCGTTGAACGCTCCGCGAGCTTCGGTGGCCCCTGGCGGAACTCCCACAAAATCAAATCGCTCGATCGCCAAGGCGTTAATCCCGCTCGCCGAACCGGGCCCAGGGTACGAAGCGCTGCCCGGAGTACCAGAGGTCTGGCCTTGGGTCACCTGGATCTTATAGGGAAACGGCTCGTCGATGAGATCCCACACTCCCGCTTGCGGAGCATCGGGATCGGCGTCGCCATTAACTGGGTCGCCGGGCGAAATGTTCCCGATAAACGTCGTAGAATCCGACGCGGCTTCAAAATTGTCCGCGAAGTAAATCTGTGCCGACGCCGAGCCGGCGATAAGCCAACCGGCGGCGATTCCCGTAAAAACGAGAAGTGCTCTGTTAATCATTAGTCGGTCCTTTCAATGGTGAAAAGTTTGATGAGAAGCTCTAATGTGCCCGCAATCGCGAGCCGAAATGAAAGAGACAATCAGCTTATTAAGACCCCCCTTTCTGCCTCGTACCTGAGAGAATGGGAACTGCCCAACAGACTAGACCGGTGCGGCCGCATGGGACGC